>CAIZLI010000265.1 GCA_903933765.1 uncultured Bacteroidota bacterium | reverse complement strand
CTGCTTTAACTGCATGTGGTGGTGCTTCTACTGAAGCTACAACTGATTCTGCTGCTGCAACTGTTGATACAGCTGTAGTTGCTGTTGATTCTGCTGCTATGGCAACTGATTCAACTGCTACTGATTCTGCTGCTACTAAGTAGTCCTAGAAGTTTTAATATAACTTCTTGCAAGAAGGTCCTTTCCGAAATTTCGGAAAGGATTTTTTTTATGCCTAACTCAAAGTGGTTTCATACATTTGATACATTTTGGCATCAATATTGCCTATATATATACAGACTGATAAAGCCTATTCCTAAACTGGGGCTTATGTCATTTTGACTAGAATTATAAAACTAAAGACATTGGATAAACAATTTTTATTTAAAACAGAAGAAGACAACGAATTCATTCCCTTATTTACTTTTAATGAGCAGGACATGGAGAATGAGCCTGCACTTGTGATAGAAGAAATGATCCCCATCCTGCCTTTAAGAAACACCGTTTTGTTTCCTGGGGTAGTCATTCCAATTACTGTAGGAAGAGATAAAAGTATTCAAGCAGTGAAAGCAGCTTATGCTAAAGATAAATTAGTGGGCGTGTTGGCGCAGAAAGATGGCAATATTGAAGATCCTAATCCGGCAGATTTATGTGCGATTGGAACAGTGGCAAAGATTATTAAAATGATCAAGATGCAAGATGGTGGCACCACCATTATCATACAAGGTAAAAAGCGTTTTGAATTATTAGAGATGGTAGAGGAAGATCCATTTTTTAAAGGGAAAGTAAAATTAATAGAAGATACACCTGTTCAAAAAGACGATAAACATTTTGAAGCTTTACTATCTACCATTAAAGATTTAGCAGCACAGATCATTCAATTGTCTCCTAATTTTCCTTCTGAGGCAACGATGATTTTAAAAAATATTGAAAGCCCCATTTTCTTGGTCAATTTTGTTGGGAGTAATTTAAATATTGATTTAGAAGAGAAGCAAGGCTTATTAGAAATCAATGGCGTTAAGGAGAAAGCCGAAAAATTAATAGCGTATTTACAAAAAGAATTACAATTTGTAGAGCTTAAAAATAAAGTTGCCAATAAGACTAGAACAGAAATTGACAAACAACAAAGAGATTATTTTTTACAGCAACAACTTAAGAGCATAAAGGATGAATTAGGCGGTGATCCTAACGAACGCGAAGTGGCTGAAATGAAAAAGAAGGCAGAAGGCAAAAAGTGGCCAGAAGCTGCAAAGAAATTATTTCAGAATGGCCTAGAAAAATTGGAGCGTATGCATCCAAGCACACCGGATTATTCTGTGGTGTACAACCACCTTGATTTATTATTAGACCTTCCATGGGATGAATATACAGATGATAATTATGATTTGAAACACGCAAAGAAGGTGTTAGATGATGATCATTATGGTATGGGTAAAATCAAAAATCGTATTTTAGAATACTTAGCCGTGTTGAAATTGAAGGGCGATATGAAGAGTCCGATTCTTTGTTTCTTAGGTCCTCCAGGTATCGGTAAAACTTCTTTAGGCAGGTCCATTGCACATGCGATTGGCAGAAAATATACCCGCGTAAGTTTAGGCGGTCTTCATGATGAAAGTGAAATCAGAGGGCATCGTAAAACATATATAGGTGCCATGCCTGGAAGAATCATTCAAAGCATTCGTAAAGTAAAGACATCTAATCCTGTTATGATATTGGATGAGATAGATAAAATAGGGAAAGACCAAAGAGGAGATCCTTCTTCGGCTTTATTGGAAGTATTGGATCCAGAACAAAATCATAGTTTCTATGATAATTACTTAGAATCAGAATATGATTTAAGTAAGACTTTATTTATTGCTACTGCAAATGATATCAGTCAAATACAACCTGCATTAAGAGATCGTTTAGAAATCATTGATCTAAGTGGTTATGCGGTAGAAGAAAAAGTAGAAATTGCAAAAAGGCATTTGTTCCCTAAGCAAAAATCTTTGCATGGTTTAGAGAAATATAATTTCAAAATACAGGACAATGTATTAGAAAAAGTGATTGAAGATTATACAAGAGAAAGTGGTGTGCGTGAATTGGATCGTCAATTGGCTTCGATCATGCGTTACCAAGCAAAACAAATCGCGTATAAGCATAAGATCAAACCAACTGTCAGTAGATTAGACCTGCTTAAAATTTTAGGACAGCCTAGGTATAGCAATGAAATTTATAAGACTGTGAATATGCCAGGTGTTGCTGTTGGCCTAGCTTGGACTTATGTGGGTGGGGATATCCTATTCATTGAGACCTTGCTTTCAGAAGGGAAAGGGGAACTAAAATTAACAGGTAATTTGGGCAATGTAATGAAAGAAAGTGCGACAACAGCTATGACCTATTTACAAGCCAACGCTAAAAAAATTGGGGTGGATCCTGCTTTATTTAATTCGAAGTCTGTTCACATGCACGTCCCAGAAGGCGCGGTGCCTAAGGATGGTCCAAGTGCCGGTATCACCATCTTGACTGCTTTAAGTTCTGCTTATACTGGCAGGAAAGTAAAACCATTCCTAGCAATGACTGGAGAGATCACGCTCAGAGGTCAGGTCTTGCCGGTTGGGGGTATTAAAGAAAAAATCTTAGCAGCTAAAAGAGCGGGCATGAAAGAAATTATTCTTTGTTGGCAAAACGAAAAAGATGTGAATGAAATTGACCAAGCTTTTATTAAAGGAGTGAAGTTCTATTATGTGAAAAATATGCAACAGGTGCTAGATTTAGCCCTCGTTTAATTGATTTTTAAATTTCAAACCCTAGCTTTGTTGCATGCGTTCAATTCAATTCATCTTCAGGCTAGGGTTTTTGATTGCCTGCTATTTTAATAGCGGATGGTTTATTGGGGGCAATCCTATTTTTGCACAAACCACAGCAGGGAATGCAGTGTATCAATTTTTAAAATTACCTAGCACAGCAAAAGCAACAAGTTTAGGTGGTCTTAATATTAGTTCCATTGGGAATGACCTAGGTTTAGCAATGACGCAACCTGCTTTATTATCAACCGAATTAGATGGGGAGTTACAAGTAAGTGTGAAGCCTTATTTTGCTGGCATTCAGCAATACGATTTAAATGGAGCTAACACATTAAAATCAGATTGGGTAGTAGGATGGGGTGTGCACTTTATGGACTATGGTAATATTGCACAAACGGATATCATAGGCAATGAATATGGATCAATCAATCCCAATGAATATTCAATTCAAGTGGGTATTGCAAAAACCTATCAAGAATATTTTCATTTTGGAACACAATTAAAATTCATACAATCCAACTATGGCCCTTATAGATCCAATGGCATTGCAATGGATGTTGGGGTGAGTTATTTAGCACCAAATGGATTGTCACAATTAAGTGTCTTATTGCAAAATGTAGGAACGCAATTAAAATATTTTCAAGTCAAGGAAGAACTACCATTGAATTTAATTCTAGGTTGGTCCAAAAAACTAGACAATGCGCCTTTGCAATTCTCGGTGACAGCAGAGCGCTTATCGGTTTGGAATGATAACTTTTATGATATGGATTTTTACAATGCAGAGGGATATCAAAAACCTGGGTCACTTCAAAATTTGTTTAACCACCTTATTGTAGGATCTCAATTGTATATTGGGCAAAGTTTTGAATTAGATTTGGGCTATCATTTTGCTCGAAGATTCGAATTGAATCTGCCCAACCAGCCCAATAGTTTAAATGGCATAAGTGCTGGGTTTAGTTTTCCTTATAAAAGAGTACAGTTTCAATATGGTACAGGCTTTTTTCAAAGAAATAATTACCATCATTTTACTTTGCAATACGCTTTAAAGCAAAAAGAATAGGCTGAATTTATCGCTGTTTCTTTGGCATCACCGCTTTTGGTTTATTGGCAGGCGAGGTTGCTTGTTTAGGTTCTATAGTTGGCTTTTTAGGTAATGTAGATTTATTGGCTGGAGGATTATTTGCAACAGGTGTTTCAATTGTTGGTTCATTATTTGAAATCAAACTGTAATCTGATTCTGCTGCGATGCCCTCTGCATCTGTATCTGGCACTGTTAAATCTATACTTGAATCCTTGCCAACAAAATTGACATTAAAATCTGTACTTAAATTATCAGGTCTCACAAAACTTGCGTTTCTGTCTAAATTACTTGCTGGGTCATTTGCAACCTTATTCATAAAATAAGCCCAAATAGGTAAGGAGCCATGTGCACCTTGTCCGAAATAATTATCTGTAAAGCGTATATAACGATCATCTGCACCCACCCAAGCACCTGCAAGTATTTGTGGGGTGTATCCCATAAACCATAAGTCACTATTATCATTGGTAGTACCTGTTTTACCAGCGACTGCTTGCGTTCCAATATCATAAGAATACATGCTTCTACCAGTACCTTTTGAAATCACACCCTCCATCATACTCACCATCGAATAAGCTGTTAATTCACTAATCACTTTTCTTCTTTGTGGGGAGAAACTCTCTAATACATTGCCATTTTTATCTTCGATACGATTGATGAAAAATGGCTGAGCATTGTATCCAGCACCTGGGAACATCGTATAAGCTTGCACCATTTCAAATAGAGACACTTCGCAAGCACCTAAAGCAATAGAAGGGTAGGCTGGGATATCGGCTTGAATATTGGATTTTTTTAAATAAGCAACCAATTCTTTTGCTGCCTCATTACCATCCCCATTAATTTGTTTCATGATATAGGCAGTGGCACAGTTTCTAGATTCGGCCAAAGCTTGTGCCATGGGCATAGCTTGTCCTGTACAAGATTTTGGCGTATTAGGTACCATTCCGTATCCTTCAAAATTTTGTTGTTGATCCTGAACAATACTAAATGGTGTGAAGCCTGCTTTTTCTATCGCTAAAGAATACAATAAAGGCTTCATGGTAGATCCTACTTGTCTTCTTGTATTGATATTAACGTGGTCATACTTGAATGTTTTAAAGTCAATACCACCCACCCATGCTTTGACTTCACCAGTGAAAGGGTCCACTGCTAAAAATCCCGTTTGTAGCATTTGCTTATGGTACTTTAAAGAGTCCATAGGCGTCATTATCGTATCAATGAACCTGTTTTTATTCCATGCAAAAACACGCATCGGCAAAACTTCATCAAAAGTTTTTCTGATGTCTGTGTCCTCCATATCCTCGCGTTTCAAATTCCTCCAACGATCTGTTTGTTTAACGGCTAATTCTAATTGGCTACTAAAGTCTTTCCAAACAGAACCTGTTTTAATATTGGATTGTTTATTGAACTCTCTTTGTAGGTAAGCCATATGTCTAGCAACTGCTTCCTCTGCATACAATTGCATACGAGGATTGATGGTGGTGTAAATTTTTAAACCGTCTCTGTATAAGTTATAAGGGTCACCATTGTTCTTCTTGTGTTCCTTACACCACTTTTTCATGTATTCCCCGAGGTAACTTCTAAAGTAGGGGCCTAGGCCATTGTTTTCGTCTAGCTTCTTGAAATTAGTCACCAAAGGCAATGCTTTTAATGCAGTTGCTTGATCGTTGGTGATGTATTGCTCTCCAGCCATTCTATTCAATACCAAGTTTCTTCTTTCAATGGCTAATTTTGGATTCCTATTGGGATTGTATTTAGTTGGTGCATTGATCATGCCAATCAATAATGCAGCTTCTTCGATGGTTAAACGATCTGGTTCCTTTTGGAAAAAAGACCTAGAGGCATTGCTTACACCAAAAAGATTCTCACTAAAAGGCACTGTATTTAAATACAACGTGATGATTTCTTGTTTCGTGAAGTTGCGCTCTAATTTTATGGCAATAATACTCTCTTTGATTTTTTGTATGACCCTCAAGAGTTTATTTTTGGTACCCCAGTTATCCGTAAATAAATTTTTTGCCGTCTGCATGGTAATGGTAGATGCACCACCTTGACTACCAAGAAAAGCAACTGCTCTTAATAAGCCTTCCCCGTCAATTCCATAGTGGTCATAAAATCTTTTATCTTCAGTAGCCACCAATGCTTGCAATAAGTAGGGGCTAATGTCTCTGTATTTCACACTTATTCTGTCTTCTAAATAAAACTTACCCATTGGCGTACCATCTTGCGCATAAACCTGACTAGCCAAGGAAGCGGTTGGATTTTCGATATCATCTAGATCGGGCATATCTCCAATCCACCCAAAATTGAGCATGAGTATAAAAAGCAAAAAGATACCTGCTGCAATGAGGTAATATTTCCAGAATAGTCTAACCCAATTTCTTGGACCTTTTTTAATCTCTTTTGATGTTGTTTTATTTTCTGAATTCACTTTTTACCTTTTAAGGTTTAAAATAATAATTTGATTTGTCACGTTTATATTGATCCAATTGCGCTTGATTATTAATTAAAAGGATGTTTGATTTTCCAATTAAAATTAAGTCATATTGTTTTTTAGCAATGAAGGAGATAATTTCTGTGCTTAATCTAGGCTTTACTTTATTGATATAGGCTAGACCATCGGATGCGTTTGTAAATGGCCCAATCCATACAATATGACTTTGGTCTGTAAACTGAACATAAGTAACTGTAAGGTTGAGTTGTCTGAATGTTTCAGTATTAAAGTCTTTGAATGCATTTTGAATCTCTTTCACAAATGCAGCAGAAACATTCATTGTTTGTAGGGCAATATAATGTTGCTCTAAGCTATCATTCGTGAATGTAATTTGATTTGCTATAGCATTAGATAGGGTACTGTCAATTTTTGGATTGACTGCCATTTTTAAATTTGGGCTGCTTTTAAAATTACTATCCGTCTTTAATTTGTTAATAGGTGCTTTGCTTTGAACAATAGTTTCTTCTTTGGTATTGACTACTTTAGTTGGTTGTACTATTTTTAATGCTGCTAAATAGGCTTCAGTTACTTTTCTGTTATTGATCTCTGTAATAATATTTTTAGCCCTTGCCTTAATCGATTCGCTTTTATTTTGTGCAATAATTTGATTACAGTATTCAATTGCCAAGCTGTCTTTACCTAATTGAGCATGCATTTTAACTTTTAAAAACTGATAAGGTGTATTCCACTTTGTCCCCTTGAATTGCTTCTGCACTGAATCCATTTGCGCGCCAAATTGCTCCCAATCTCCAATTTGTGCTAAAAAATAGGCAGCTTTATATGCCTCTGCACTATTTTTATCTATGCGGTCTAGATTTTCTTTAGCTTGCTTCTTTTGTACATAAATACCCTCTGGGAACTGTCTTGTAATAATTGCTATAAGGCTATCAGAAGTAGTTGATTGTCCAATATGCATATAATGGCTTGCTAAATCGAGCAATGCACTTTCAGTCGTTGCAGGTTCAATATCATTTTGAATGACTGCTTGGTATCTAGGCAATGCTTTTTCAAAATCGTTCAGTTCGTATAAAAATATTTTTGCTATGGATAAGCTATTTTTATTCCAACTAATCTGGGATTGTTTTAAATCGGATTCAGTTTGAATCAATTGAATAGTGAGCTGATCAGTACTATCTTGCGTTTGAAGGGTTGTTTTATTTTTTTTATTTCCAACGAGCTTTGCATTCTCAATCACTTTTGAATTCAATGGAATATTTTTTTGAACACTATCTATATTGGTCTTCGCTGGACTAGTTTTTGCTAATTGAATAGTTGTTTTTCTACGCCAGTTGTCCACGTTTGGACGATCACCCCATTTTTTGATAAAGTTGGTGACACCCATGCTTACATTTTGAGGATTGTCAAAGTAGAAGTCCGATTTCACATCTTGTTTTGTTGTCGTAGTTGCAAATGCATTGCCAAATGAATAACCAGGGTTATTGGCTTGGTTGTTTTTATTCACATTAACAGATTCATCTGTTTTCTTATTTGGGTCAGTGAATAAATCTTTTTCTAGGGATTTAATGAGTGCAATTCTTTTTTGCCATTGTTTGGCCATTTGTGCTTGTAATAATGCTGGGGCAGCATAAATAAATTGCAAACTATCTTCATTTTTAATCAATTCGTTTAAGTCAGCAATTTTGTCTATCCATTTTTTTCTTAAAGTAATTTGATCATAATTTGGAAAAGTTTTTAATAAGTCATTTAAGTTTTCGTAAGCTATTTTAGCAACTGAAAATTGGTCTATTTTATAATTTAAAGCGCCTAATTGAACTAAAGTTTTTTGCTTTAGTTTAGTATTTTTTTCATTTTTCTGAATAGAAGCAATTAGCCATTGATTTGCTTTAGCTACAGCTTGATTCCTTAATGCTAGTTGCGCCATTTCATAATAGATAATATCTGCAAAGGCAGCGTATTTATCTTTCTTTATCATACGCTCTAATGCATTGGCTAAACTCTCCCATGATTTCTTTCCACGATTTGCGTCAATACTAGCCATATAGATACTTGCATAAACTGCAATGACAGGATTGGATACGATAGCACCTGCTTTCTTGTACCAGTTATAAGCTAAGTCAATTTTTTGTTCCTTTTCATACAATTGTGCAATCAGGAATGACCATCTAGCTTTGGTTAATGGATCTTGCGCATTGTCTAAGCCTTTAATAAGGTAGTTTGCTGCACTATCATTCATTCCAGTTAAATAATATCCATATGCCAATTGTTCATACAAAAAGGGTTGTAAGCGTTTTGGGAAGCCAGCGTCTGTTTTCAATAATTGTAATAAACTGAGTCCTTCGTTGATTTCACCCGCTTCAAAATAATTTCTGGCTTGCCAGATCATACTTTCGTTTCTTACATTTTTATTTTCCCAAGCACGGTTATTTTCAGGTGAAGCAATGCTGAATTTACCCGATTTATTGATATTACTCCCAATTGGTAAATCTGCCCCATCTTCTTTTTCAAAAAATGAGTAGTTAATAAATTGTAAGATACTTGCAGCCGTGTCAAAATTTTTATGAAATAAGTAGGATTTAGCCAATAACAAATAAGCATCATCTACATAATTACTTCTTAAATCATGTAAAACAATATTGGCGTTACATCTATAAATAATGGAGTCTATGGATTCTTTTGCAGTAATACTTAAATCATAATCATAGAAGGGGAGCAGTTCTGTATAATCATCCTCATGTAAGTCCCGAGCTTTTTGAATGATTTCTTCTAATGAAATAGCTGCATGGAATAAAAAATTAAATTGCGATACCGTGTTTTGATAGGCACGTCGTCCAAGGGTATATTTTTTATTTAATAAGCGCTCATAAGGGAGTTGCTTGTCAATATCCTTTATCCCAGTTTTATCAATGAGGTCATTTGATTTGTTAGTCAATACATTCTTAGCTTTCTCAATTTTATTAATTAGAAAGTTATTGATCTTTTTTTGGTTGGTATCTAAGAATTGATTTGCTTTTTTTATAAGCTTTGAGTTATTAATATCCAAGATAGATTTTGTCGTATCCTGGGCATAGCTTGGGCGCACCCAAATGGAAAGTAGGACCATTGCTGTCAGGCAAATGAAGCGCTTGAACTGAGGATAATTGTATTCTTGTGCCATAGGGTTAAAAGCACCTTAAAAATACAGCATATTCCGTTTAAATAAAGCAAAGGTTGTACCTTTATACAGATTAAAGATTATGGCAAACTTAGATATTAACAATACTTTTAAAAGACGCAGCAGTACTTATCGTTTAGTAGTGACAAATGACGACACTTATGACGAGGTCATTGCCTTTAGGTTATCTAGGAAATCAGTGTATGTGGGATTGAGTATTGCATTCATGTTTTTAGTCGGGTTGACCATCGCTTTAATTGCGTTCACGCCCTTAAAATATTATATCCCAGGGTATGGTACCAAGGAAAGCCGATCTGCATTAGAATTGCTCAAAATCCGCACCGATTCCTTGGAACAAGCTGTCCATTTTAAAGAACAATACATTGAAGGGATTAAAAAAGTTTTATCAGAAGGGAATCCGCAACAATTAGATACCATTCCCCTTGAACTTCCAGAAAGTTTACCTTCTTTAGACTAATTGTTTCCAGATGAAAAGCAATACCAATCAAATACAATGGGGTAAGTTTGCAGGGCTTGCTAGCCAATGGGCAGTCGCATTAACGCTTTTGATCTTTTTAGGTAAATATATTGATCAAAAAACAGGAAGGGTAGCCCCGCTTTTTTTATGGATACTACCTTCTTTATTTATTGTATTTTCACTTTTTAAAATTGTGAGAGATACCCAATTTAAATCAAAAAAATAAATGAATATCTATTTTCAGAAAAATTTTCGTCCCGTATTTGCTTTGTTTTTTGGGGTACTTAGCTTGGCGCTTATTCAGTTTAAGATCCCTTTGCATGCGGCAATCAACAGCAGTTTCATTATTACAGTAAACGGTATTTTATTGATTATAGCCTTAATTAATTATAAAAGACTAAGTCAAGTAGATCTAAGCAATCCCAATAGGATGTTTAGATCTGTGATGGTGGGTACAATGCTTAAATTTATTGTATTTGGCGGTGCAGCATTATGGTATGCCACTCAAAAAAAAGCACCTATTGGTATCTATAATTTATTGATCGCAATGGGCTTATATTTATGGTATACCTGGATTGAAATTGGGTGGACTAAAATCAAAAAAGACGCTTAAATTAAATCGATTGTCAAAAGTTGAACATCCACTGCATGCATTAAAAGCCTATTTACCGGAAGGTGCTTTTGAGCCTGTCCTGGCATTGATTCATCAATATAAATTACACTTAACAGTCACCAAAGCTAGAAAATCTGTATTGGGTGATTATCGACATCCTCGGATGGGTGCCAATCATAAAATTTCGGTCAATGGAAATTTAAATCCTTATGAATTTCTAATTACACTCTTACATGAACTGGGTCATTTGCTATGTTTTGAGCAATATAAAAATAGGGTAGATGCCCATGGTAAAGAATGGAAATATTTATATGGTTTATTACTAGCCGATTTTATTCAAAGAGATATTTTTCCGATAGACATCAAAAAGTCACTTAAAAAAACAATCCTAAATCCTGCGGCAACTGCCAATGGGGAAACCGCGCTCTTATTGGTTTTGAGAAAATATGATGTTGTGAAAAAAGAGGGAATGGCTTTTGTAGCGCAACTACCTGATGGGGCTTTATTTGAAACAGAAAAAGGGAAACGCTTTCAAAAAATAAAGAAGCGCCGTATACGCATTGAATGTGTAGAATTAGCCACAGGGCATATCTATTCATTTAGTGGTTTAACTGAGGTGAGGGTAGTACAAGCATAGTTTTATTTAATATTCTATTTTTCGAAATTGAGCATGAAAAAAAATAAGAAATTAGCTTGGACTTAAAATAAAAATAATGCCTCGAAATTCGAGGCATTATTAAGCGTCTTTTAATGATAATTAAGCGCCTGTTAATTTCAAAGAAATTAGGCGCTCATATTATCATGCTACAGCTTGCTTCACCAAATCTGCCGCTTCGCTCAATAGGATCGCAGATTGAACTTTCAATCCACTCTCATCTATTAATTTCTTTGCTTCAACTGCATTGGTACCTTGTAAACGTACAATGATAGGAATGTCGATATTGCCTAATTTATTGAATGCTTCAATTACACCAGCAGCAACACGATCACAACGAACGATACCACCGAAAATATTGATCAAGATCGCTTTTACATTAGGATCTTTCATGATAATTCTAAAGCCTGCTTCCACTGTTTGTGCATTCGCAGAACCACCAACGTCTAAGAAGTTAGCTGGCTCACCACCACTTAACTTAATCATATCCATTGTGGCCATTGCTAGACCAGCACCGTTCACCATACAGCCTACGTTACCGTCTAATTTTACAAAGTTTAAATTGAATTCACCTGCTTCTACTTCTGTAGGATCTTCTTCAGTAACATCTCTCATTGCTAATAAATCTGGATGACGCATTAAAGCGCTATCGTCAATATTCATTTTACAATCTACTGCGATGATTTTGTCATCAGCAGTTTTGAAAAGAGGATTGATCTCTAACATACCGCAGTCTAAACCAACGTAAGCGTTGTATAAATTAGTGACAAATTTCACGCAGCTTTTAAATGCATCTCCACTTAAACCTAAGTTGAAT
>CAIZLI010000264.1 GCA_903933765.1 uncultured Bacteroidota bacterium | reverse complement strand
GGCTGCAGACGAAATGCGTGAATATCCAGATGCTGGACCAAGACTCGAATTATTTACCATTTATAAGGAGCTATTGATCAACCAAAATACACCCTGGGGGATCGTTTCTGGAACAGGTGCGCAAAGAACAACCAACGCAATACAGCTGATAGAACAATATCTTTAGTGTTTTCAAAAATCTAAGATTAATACACAAAGCGCCTTGCTTTATACACAATCATCTGTTTTAAATAAAAAATTGTGGACGAACAGGTGGATAAACCCGCCTATTTTTTTCTAATTAAATCTCTAACATCTTCGTCCCCTTCTAAATTGTTCATTTCTCTTAGTATTTGTGGATAACGCCATGCAACTCTTCTTGACATTGGACGCGCTGTGAATTTCTTGGGATTAGGAAGGCCAGCAATAATCATAGCAGCTTCTGAGCGCGTTAAATTTTTAGCCGATTTTTTAAAATAATGTTGTGCAGCCGCTTCCATACCAAAACAACCGGGGCCCGTTTCAATTACATTTAAATACATTTCTAAAATTCTTTTTTTACCCCAAACCAATTCAATTAAAAATGTAAAATAAAATTCTGGTAGCTTTCGAATATATTTATCGTATTGTCCACCCTGCCATAAGAATACATTTTTTGCAACCTGTTGTGTAATCGTACTAGCGCCCCCTCCAAGTGGAATTCTAGATTTCTTTTTTTTCTTTTTTGGTTTAAAACTTCTCTCCATGGCCTCCCAGTCTATACCGATATGATCGGGGAAAGCCTGATCCTCACTAGCTATGGCTGCAAGTTTAATATTATAAGATAGGTCTTCCCATGCAACATAATCTCTTTTTAACCCCAAGCCAAAGACATTGGTTAACTGTGTTATGGTAAGAGGAGGAAATACAAAAAGCAGCACGACCACATAGAGGAATGAACTAATCAACAGATACCAAATGACGCGTTTAATGCTTTTAATCAAAATCTATGTCAATTATAGTTGAAGTAATTTCTGTTTTTAAAACAGTATGCTTATAAAATTTCTACGCTAAATCTTTTTCCAATCGGTCGATAAGGTGGATTTTTTTTAGCCATCCATCTTCCAATCATATAGGCAACAAAACCACCAGCAATAGAGGGCAGATTTTTTGAACTAAACACCGCCTCTTTATTGATAATTGAATTCGTGATATTTAATCCGCTATACAAAACACCCCCAACTTTTAAAAATGTACCGTTTGCAAAAACGCTTTGGTATCTTCCCTTGTCTTTTGCAAAAGCTCGAATTTCATTAATGTGCAAAGTCAGTGTACCTAACCTTAATGTATCTTGACCATAAGTACCATATTGGGTCATTGTGGTTTGAAGTGCATATTGTTTAACCTGAAAAGAGTCGTTTTTAATCCATTGAATTTGGCCTGTTATCCATTGTCTATTACTAAATTCAAATTGAATATAGTTGTCTTTTGTAAAAGACTTAATGGTAACGCCCCTGTCTTTTAAGACAAGTACGTTTCCCGATTGTGCTATAGCAGTATTCGCTTTAGCTAAAAGGAAAACACAGAAAAATAAGAAGATAATTTTTTTCACAAGTCCAAATTACAATAAAGCCAACTAAAACGAACTAAAAATCCATAAATGTTTGTAAAAGAAAGATCAATTTTTATTAATAGATCAAAAGCGCACTGTATAAAAGCACAGCGCTAAAGATTAAAATGATCATCCCAGAAACACGATTGATCCAAATCAAGTTTTTTTCTGTTAATCTTGGTCTAAGCTTTCCCGCTAAAAAAACTTTAATTAAATCTGATAACAATACAAATCCAAGGCAGGTACCAAAAACAATCAACTTAAATTGAACAGGATTCGGCGTGTCGTCTGCGCTCGTATTGATGGCTGCTGTCCAAGCAAACCAAAATAAAAATACACTTGGGTTCAATGTGTTCATTAAGAAACCAGAAAAATAAGAAGAGACAAGGTCTTTTATCCCAAGCGCCTTATTCACCCCATCTACACCCATGTTTTCTAATTTCAATTTTTTAAAGAACAAAGTATACAAGCCCATCAATAATAAAAATCCAGCACCTGCTAAAGCAATGCTTGATTTGTGGTTGAGCACAAGATTAAATAAGGAGGTAAAAAAATTGCAAATAAAAAGTAAAATAATATCACTACTAGAAACCCCAGCTACAAAAGCATATCCAGAGCGCTTCCCGTTCGTAAGACTTTGTTTGATAATCGCGAAAATAACAGGCCCTATTGAAATGCTTAAAATCAAACCCAACAATAAACCTTTTAAAATTGGTTCAATTACCATTAAGATTGATTTTTTATATAATGCTTCCAATCTGATAGCATCTCTCCCTTTAATACCCTAGGAAATTTATGTTGACCTCCAATTTTTCCTTTGCTTTCCATGAATCCCATAAAACAACTTTCTTTCAACACAGAAACTCGAATGGATTTTAGTGCATTTTTTCTTTCAATCTCATAATCGTCATTGAGTTGAATCAATTTTTCATCTAATTTTTCTGCCAATAATTTTTCATCAATCATTTGGTCACAGGCAACATACCAATGGTGTCCAAAAAAGCTTCCATCAGGTTCACCGGTTACTGTAAATTCGGGAATTGATAAATTCAATTCTTCACTCACTAATTGAATGGCCTTATTCATATTGTCCACACTTAAATGCTCACCAACCAGGCTTAAAAAATGCTTGGTCCTACCTGTAATGATAATTTCTGCATTGATTTTGTCTACAAAACGAACAGTGTCTCCAATTAAATAACGCCATGCACCAGCTGGGGTGCTAATTAAGATGGCATAATCCTTGCCCTCTTCTACTTCGTGAATCATTAATGCCTCTGGCGCTTCCACCATTTCCCCATTTTCATCAAAGTTTATTTCATCAAAAGGCACGAATTCAAAAAAGATATGTTGGTTATAAGATAAACGCATTCCCAATGCATTTTGCTTATCCTGCCAAGCCAAAAAACCCTCACTTGCCAAATAAGTTTCAACGTATTCAATAGGCTTTCCTAATAGTTTTTCAAAACCATGTTTATAGGGTTCAAAACTTACCCCACCATGAACGAACAAGGTCAGGTTAGGCCATATTTCATGGATATTATTTAATTGATAACGTGCTATCACCATTTCTAAACACATCTGTATCCATGCTGGCACGCCCACCACAAAGCTGATATCCCATTCGGGCGCCTTCTCTACAATTTCTTTTAGTTTTTTATTCCAATCGCGCTCTTTGGCAATTTTTTTACCTGGCTTATAAAAAGGTTGGAACCAAAAAGGAGATTTTTTTGCAGTAATACCACTTAGGTCCCCAGCATAATAGCCAGCGCCTTTTTGTAAATCGGTACTGCCACCCAAGGTAAGCCAGCCTTTGCCAATCGCAGAAATAGGGATCTCACGATATTTAAACAAACTAACCAATTGCTTGATCATGATAATTTTATTACCTCTCAATAAATCGTTTGTGATAGGTATATATTTACTCGCCGCTTCGCTGGTGCCGCTACTTAACGCAAAATATTTGATTTTACCAGGCCAACAGATATCCGATTGACCCTCCAGTGTTAAATGCCACCAATCCTTGTAGATCTTATTATAATTATAAGTTGGAACGCTTTCTTGGAAACTTTTACCAATATGACGATGATTTAAAATCTGCTCGAATTTGAATTTTTGCCCAAAAGAAGTGTATTGCGCTGTTTTAAGTAATTTTTTTAAAACACGCATTTGCGCCGTTCTTGGGCTTTTTGTCGGAAGACCAAGTGCTTTAGAAAGGCCTTTTGGTAAATTAAATTCAAAAATGGGCATCTATAAAAACATGTTTTTACTTTTATGAAATTGAAAACAAAAATACGAATGTTATTCGAGCAAACGAACCTACTTTTGTCTTATGATTAAAAATACGCTAATTCAGGCTGTAGAGGTTGGAGCAAAAGAGTTGACTCGTTTTTTTAACGGTACTTTTACAATTGCTAGTAAATCTTCTATAAACGACTTGGTCACCGAGGCAGACCATGCTTCGGAAAAAGCAATTATCGACTTAATTCAGTCTCAGTTTCCAGACCATTTTATTTTAAGCGAAGAAACGGGCGAGATGGCATCTATGTCGGATACAAAATGGATCATCGACCCCATTGATGGCACGATTAATTTTGCGAATGGCATTCCCATTTGTTGTGTAAGCATTGGTGTTGAGCACAAAGGAGAAATGATTTTAGGTTCGGTGTATAATCCATTTATGAATGAATTATTTTTTGCAGAAAAAGGAAAGGGCGCGACTTTAAACGGAAGACCCATTACCGTAAGTAACAAGGATTCTATTTTACATAGTTGTTTGGTGACCGGCTTTCCTTATCAATATTTAGACAGTGAAAACGGACCATTACAAGTTTTTGAAAAACTAGTACGCAAGGCCATACCAGTTCGACGACTAGGAAGTGCAGCACTTGATTTATGTTGGACTGCTGCTGGAAGGTTTGATGGATTTTACGAACATAAACTTCAACCATGGGATAGCGCTGCTGGTTTTTTAATAGTAGAGGAAGCAGGAGGAAAGGTAACAGACTTAAAAGGAAATGCATATAACCCATACCAGCCGGGCATCATAGCAACCAATGGTTTTATCCACGACCAATTATTATCAGTCGTGAACGGGGGATCGCTTTAAGAAATTGAAAAAATTTATAGACGCTAATAAAAGTAACAGCAATCATTTATGTCAACAGAAAGAACAGAGATAGAAAAATTAGGCGAGTTTGGATTGATAGATCGATTAACACAAAACTTTGAAACACTCAACGCATCCACCGTTTTGTCGATAGGTGATGATGCAGCAGTGATAGATCATTTTGGAAAACAAACGGTGATCACAACGGACTTGTTAATTGAGGGCGTGCACTTTGATTTAATGTATACACCGCTAAAACATCTCGGATATAAATCGGTGGTAGTGAACCTAAGTGATATATATGCAATGAACGCACATCCTACACAAATCACGATGAGCGTGGCTTTCAGCAATCGCTTTAGTTTAGAAGCATTAGAAGAATTTTATGATGGTGTGGCCATTGCTTGTGATAAATATGGTGTAGACTTAATTGGAGGCGACACCTCGACCTCGCAAAAAGGATTGATCATCTCTGTTACGGCAGTGGGTGAAGTAGCACCAGATGCGTATATTAAAAGAAGCACAGCCGAGTCGGGCGATTTAATTTGTGTCTCTGGAGATTTGGGCGCAGCATTTTTAGGACTGACTTTGATGGAGCGCGAAAAACAAATATTTTTAGAAAATCCACAAATACAACCCAATTTAGAAAACGAAGATTATATCGTGGGAAGATTGTTAAAGCCAGAAGCAAGAAAAGACATTATTGAATTGCTTGAAAAACTAGAAATCAAGCCAACATCTATGATGGACATCAGCGATGGGTTGAGTTCGGATGTATTGCACTTATGTAAACAAGCTGAATTAGGCTGCAGGATTTATGAAGAAAAAATTCCTATCAACGAAGCGAGTAAGGCTGCTGCATTTAAGTTTGGATTAGATGCAACGGTGTGTGCATTAAACGGAGGTGAAGATTATGAATTGCTATTTACCATGAAGCAAGCAGATTATGATAAAATGACAATGCAAGAAGAAATCAGCGTGATTGGATATATGTGCGATGCATCAGAGGGCACCAAATTAATTACAAAAGGAAATAATTTATTTGATATTACCGCGCAGGGCTGGAACGCATTTGGAAAAGAAGTTTAATTGTTGAAGGCGCTAATTAATATTGTATAATCTGCAGCTAAACAAAGTAGATTCGCTTTTTTATTGATTGCTATTGTTCCACTTATATTTTTGTTTTGCATGACTTTGGCTGGATATAAACTACACATTCGTATTGCCTCGCCAAATGGTATGCCTACATGTTCAACCAAGTTCTGAATAGATTTTAACTGCGTTAATGCTGACCCACTGAGCGTTCCAGCGGATTCATATTTATCACCAACTAGTGTATGTTGATACAATCCTGTGCTCGTTTCCGTAACGGCATCAGTAATACAAAATAAACGATCGCCCATTATTTTTTTAGCAACACGTATAGCTGCATAATCAACATGGTATCCATCTGCAATAACACTGCTCATTGCAGTTGGATGATCAAATAGTGCCCCCACAACGCCCGGTGCGCGATGTTGAAATGCACTCATTGCATTGAAAAGATGTGTTGCAACGGGAATGCCCGCATCAAAAAATTGCATGGCTGTTTCGTAAGTCGCATTGGTATGACCAGCAGAGACTACAATACCAGCATCTTGAATGAGTTTGATCATTTCTGGCGTACAAATTTCTGGTGCAAGCGTAATCATGCTAATTAGATCTTTTCCGTATGCCAAAATAGAAGCGACCTCTTCCAATTCAGGAACGCGTATCACAGACACATCATGTGCACCCTTTTTACTTGTATGAATCCAGGGTCCTTCCAAATGTAATCCGATACAACCTTTACCACCAGCAGCTTTATAAGCTTTTACTGCGTTTATGGATGCATAGATAATGTCCATGCTTTGCGATGCAATTGTAGGTTGAAAAAATCCAGTACCCCCATTGATACAAAATTGATAAATTTTTTCGATGGTCTCTTTTTCAGGAAACTCAGACAATAATCTTCCACCCGCACCGTATAATTGCAAATCTATTAGCGCGGGAATAATATATGGCATAGCCTTGTTGGCATCAAACCCCTTTTGATCAATTCCAACTACCAGATCGTTTTCAATATGTACGACCACATCATTCAACCATTCTGATCCAGTGAACAATGCGCTTGTTGAATAATTTAAAGTCATAAAAATTTAGGTAGATTGGATTGTAAAAAAGTCTGCGTCCTTCCAAAATGGAAATTGATTTCTTGTGGTTTCAAGCTCTTCGCGATTGAGTGTAATTTGAAATACCGCTTCTTGATCCTGGCAGTGGTACATCACTTCACCCAGAGGACCTACTACCATTGAGTTTCCGCTGTGTGCAATATTATTACCATCTAGTCCCACCCTATTGACACCAAACACAAAAGCTTGATTTTCTATCGCCCTGGCCACTAATAAAGTTTTCCAGGCATGGTTTCTTTTTTCTGGCCAGTTTGCAACATAAATTAATACATCATATTCGTTATTATTTGCTTGTCTTGCCCAAACAGGAAAACGCAGGTCGTAACATATTTGTAAATTAATTTTCCAACCCTTAACACTTGCAATCAATCTTTTATTGCCAGCGGTATAATGTTGGTCTTCTCCTGCGAAAGCAAAAAGATGCCTTTTATCATAATGACCATATTCGCCATTGGGCAACATCCAGATAAGTCTGTTATAATAATGATCCCCTTCCTGAATCATCAAGGAGCCGGTAAGAATTATTTTTTCAGCCATGGCTATTCGACGCATCCATTGAACAGTTGGCCCTTCCATTGTTTCTGCATGTAATTCTGGCTGCATACTAAATCCAGTATTGAACATTTCTGGCAGGATGACGATTTCGGTCGGCGCTTCCAGGTTGACAATTTTTTGTTCTAAAAAAGCAAGATTAGCGCCTTTGTCTTCCCAATGAAGATGGGTCTGAATCAATGTAAGCTTAAGTGTTGACAAGGGAATCAATTTAAATGTCTATGCAAAAAATGCTATGTAAATATAATGCAATTTTATGGATAGACTTTTTGCCTAGGGTTTATAAAGCTTCTGCACAATAGGTTGGTATAAGAGTGGCTCAAATCCACGCTGGTGCAGGAATGCATATGTTTTAGCCATGCGACTAAGACCTCTTTCCCCTTTTAAGCTATTCCATTTTTTGGCGGCTAGTTGTTCTAGGGTTTTAAGATACGCATCCTCTTCAATGGCTTTTAAGCCTATTTTAATATTGTACTTGCTGACCCTTTTTTGTTGTAAAGCATGTTGAATTTTGACCCTTCCCCAGCCCTTGATTCTAAAATGTCCCCCCGCAAACTGAACGGCAAAACGTTCTTCGTTTAAGAAATTTTCGGCAATGAGGTCCGACATAATTTCTTCGACTTCGTCCATGGTCATACCTAGTTCGTATAGTTTATCCCGCACTTCCTGTTGAGCCCTTTCTTGGTAGGCACAATAGTGTCGTATCCTTTGTATAGCTTGCTCCTTACCAATTCGAACTTTCTTCATAATGTCAATAAGAATTGCTAAAATAGCTTTTTAATCTTAAGATTTTACTTTAGTTTCGTTATAGTTATTCAAGGGAAATTAGTTACCCTAAAAATCAAAAATCGACAGCATGAAGTTTATTGTATCTTCTTCTTCTTTATTAAAACACCTTCAACAAATTTCTGGTGTCATTAATACCAATACTGTATTACCTATCTTGGAAGATTTTTTATTCGAAATAGAAGATAAAAAATTGAACATTATAGCGACTGATTTAGAAACAGTCATGCGCGTTCAAATGGAAGTAGAAAGCAAGGCGAATGGACGTGTATGTATTCCAGCAAAAATCTTAATTGATTCTTTGAAAAACATCGCAGACCAACCTTTGACTTTCAATATTGATAAGAACTATGCAGTAGAAATTACAAGCGATAATGGAAAGTATAAAGTGATGGGTGAAAACCCGGATAATTTTCCAAAAGAGCCTACAGCAGACGATACAACGGGCTTTAATATGACCAGCGGCGGTTTGTTAACCGCAATCAATAAAACTTTATTTGCTGTGAGCGGAGACGATTTGCGTCCTGCAATGACAGGGGTTTTCTTTGAATTAACAAAAGATAGCGTTCAGTTTGTTGCTACAGATGCACACCGTTTAGTACGTTATAAAAGAACAGATGTAAAAGCTACTCAAAACGCCTCTTTCATCGTACCTAAAAAGCCACTTAATTTATTAAAGAATGCATTACCAGACAATGACGATGCAATCACGTTAAGTTTTAATAATAATCATTTATTTGTTGCACATGGATCTACACAATTAATTTGTCGATTGATTGATGCAAGATTCCCAGACTATAAAGTGGTGATTCCAGCAGACAATCCATATCGCTTAACCGTGAACAAGCATGATTTCCAAAATGCATTACGTCGTGTGAATGTATTTAGCAATAAAAGCACCAATCAAGTGGCTTTAAATATTACAGGCAACGAATTGCAAATGGCGGCGCAAGATATAGATTTCAGCTTCGAGGGTAACGAGCGCATGAGCTGTGAATACCAAGGAGAAGATATCCAAATTGCTTTCAACGCTAAGTTTTTAATTGAGATGTTGAATGCAGCAGATACAGATGAGGTATTTATTGAATTATCTACACCAAGCAAGGCAGGATTGATCAAACCTTCAGAACAAGTTCCAGGAGAAGACTTGTTAATGTTGGTGATGCCATTAATGTTAAATAGCTAATCCCTATCCTATACAAAGTCTTCAACAAGACTTAAGAATAACCCGGTGTATCTGAGAACAGAACATCGGGTTTTTTATTTACATTTATGCATAAAACAAATTGCTATGTTAGAGGCGATAAAAACCTATTTTGAAACCATTCCAAGTTTGCACAGAGCCCTGATTCTTGCAGGAGGAATCAGCTTTTTTTGGATCATTGAATCGGCGCTGCCTTTGTTTCAATTCAAGTACAATAAAACAAAGCACGCCGCTTTAAATATATTCTTCACCTTTACGACCATCGCGATCAATTTTGCATTTGCATTGTTGATGGTGAAAGCGAGTGATTATGTGGTAGCTAATGGATGGGGTTTATTACAAGTAGTAAAAATGTCCTTATTGCTTGAACTCATCATTGGTTTATTGTTATTGGATTTAATTGGTGCATACCTTGTGCATTTGATTGAACATAAAGTAAAATTTTTATGGAAGTTTCATATGGTGCACCATGCAGATGTTTATGTAGACACGACTACAGCAAATCGCCATCATCCTGGTGAATCTGTTATCAGGGCTGTCTTTGCCATTATTGGTGTGATTGTTTTAGGTGCTCCAATGTGGTTGGTCCTGTTGTATCAAAGTGCTAGTGTGGTTTTATCTCAATTCAACCATTCAAATATTAAAATACCAAAATGGTTTGATCAAAGCTTTGGTTATATATTGGTGTCACCAAATATGCATCGCGTGCACCACCATGTAACTAGACCGCAAACAGATGCGAACTATGGAAATATATTTTCATTTTGGGATCGACTTTTTGGAACTTATGATAGCACTAACATTAATGAAATTGTTTTTGGTTTAGATGTAGTAGACAATTCAAAACATGCAGACATCGCTTATCAATTAAGGATGCCTTTTGACAAAAGCATTAAATCAGATTATTAATCAATCGCTTTTCAAATTCGTATAAATTAGATTTATCCATGAATAAAGTTGGCGCATTTATACCAGCGCGTTACGCAGCTACAAGGTTTCCAGCAAAGCTGATGCAAATGCTTGGTGACAAGTCTGTGATTAG
>CAIZLI010000263.1 GCA_903933765.1 uncultured Bacteroidota bacterium | reverse complement strand
TGCAAGAACACATTTTGAGGGTGGAGGCCATGCAAATGCTGCTGGCGGAAGTTCGAAAAAATCTGTGGATGAAACTTTTCAAGATTTTAAAAACGTATTAGAAACATATAAATCTCAATTAACACAATTAAACTAAAATGATCAAATCAACATTAAAATTAGTAGCTGCAATTGTATTGTTTGCAAGTTGTAACAGTTACGAAAAAGCACCTTCAGGTATGATGTATAAAATTACACATGGTGAAGGCAATCAAAAGAAATTAGAACAAGGACAATTTGTTAAGATCAACATTGAATACAAATTGAAGAGTAAGGATACCACTTTAAGTTCTACTTATGGTTTAATCCCAGTATACTTCCCAGTAGATACAGCAAGCTTAGGTAAATACACATTTACTGAAATCTTAATGCAATGTAAAAAAGGCGATAAGATTGAATTTTCTTTAAGCTTAGATACACTTGCTAAAATGGGTGTATTACAATTAAACGAGATCTTTAAAACAAAAGATATCGTTTTGGGTAAAGCAGAAATCTTAGACGTATTTACAGATGTTGCAAAAGTAGATGCCGATTACAAAAAAGAAACTGAAGCAGAAAAGAAAAGAGAAATTGATGCGATTAAAGCACATTTAGCTAAAAATAAAATCACTGCAGTAGAATCTCCAGAAGGCGTATTCGTTGTATTGAAAGAAGCAGGAGACGCAGTAAATAAAATAGATACTACAAAAATTGCTAGTGTTTATTACAAAGGTTATACCATTGCTGGCGAAACTTTTGATACCAATATCAAACCAAACGATCCTACCGCTAAACCATTGGATGTAAACATTGGTACTGGTGCAGTTATCCCAGGTTGGGAAATTGGATTGAAGTATTTTGGCAAAGGTGGAAAGGGTACGATATTTGTTCCAGCTATGTTGGCTTATGGCCCTCAAGCAAATGGTGCAATCAAACCTTATACTAATTTAGTTTTCGATCTTGAAATTCAAGACGTAACAAAAAAATAAGTTGAAAAATATAAGTTGATTCACATCGACAAAAAAGGCCAAATTAAATTTGGCCTTTTTTTATGCATTGATTTCATTGATTAGCGTAATTGCTTCTTTTGCTTCTTTCACATCATGCACCCTCAGTATATTAGCACCTCCCATTAAACCAATGGTATTGAGCACTGTGGTGCCATTCAAAGCGCCTTCTGCATCCACTCCTAATGTTTTATAAATACTAGATTTTCTGGATACCCCTAAAAGAATAGGTAAATCCAATGCTTTTAACACAGCTAATGATTTAACTAATTCAAAATTTTCAGCCTTTGTTTTACTAAAACCAAAACCTGGATCAACGATCCATTGGGTCAATCCCATGTCAGCAAATTGCTTCTTTTTCGCTATAAAATAGTTCAAAATGGTGCTCATGATATCGCTTCTTTCTTGCACTTCATGTATCGTTGATGGGCCACCGGTTTGGTGCATCCCAATAAATCCAGCTTGATAGGCAACAACCAATGATAGCATCTTAGGATCAAAATTGCCACAACTAATATCATTGACAATACATGCTCCGGCGTCTAATGCTGCTTTTGCGACACTTGCATGAAAAGTGTCAATGGAGATTGGCATATTTGGCAATGCAGTATGGATGGCTTCAATCATAGGAACGACACGTTCTATCTCCATTGATTCTGTAATGATTTCTGCGCCAGGTCTAGTGCTTTGTCCACCAATATCCAATATACTGGCTCCAAATTGAGCCATTTCAATTGCTTTATTTACTCCTATATCAATATGTTCCATTCGGCTACCCTCAAAAAATGAATCTGGCGTTGTATTCAAAATACCCATCACTTGAGGGGTCGATAAGTCGAGTTCAGTATCCTTTAAATGGATTTTAAACATAGTTTTAATTTAAGGGCCTTATTGATTATCTTGCAACTGTTCAAAGATATTAACTAACCATGTAATTTGTTGTTATTTCATGAGTCAAACTTCTGCACAATATGATCAAGCAATCGCGGCTTGTAGCGATATTTTTATAAAGAAAACTAAGGATTATGGTACAGCATGGCGTGTGCTAAGAATCATTTCGGTGGTAGACCAAATTTTCATCAAAGCTTTAAGAATTAGAACCATCCAAGATAAAGGCTTCCAAAAAGTAGACGATGGTATTCAAGATGAATTTAAAGGCATCATTAATTACGCGGTGATTGGCTTGATTCAACTTAAATTGGACGATCCAAAAGTAGAAGATATGCCTGTTGAACAAGTACAAGCACTATATCATGCCAATGTGGATTTTGCTAAATCTACTATGATGGATAAAAACCATGATTACGGCGAAGCTTGGCGTGACATGAGTCAAGAAAGCTATGCAGATTTAATCCTAGTGAAACTATTGCGTATACGTCAAATTTTGACCAACGATGGTAAAACATTAATTAGTGAAGGGATAGATGCCAATTTTGTAGACATTTTAAACTACGCCACTTTTGCTCTGATCCAAATTTCAGAAGGTAAACATTAATTCCATGCAAGCATTTTTAAAAATCTTAAGGTGGACGGTTGGCTTGTTATTTATTTTCTCAGGATTGATCAAGGCCAATGATCCATTAGGTTTGAGTTATAAAATGCAAGAATTTTTTGAAGTCTGGGGCATGGCTTTTTTAGACGATTATACCCTTGTGTTTGCAGTAGTCATGAATACCCTGGAAATTGTGGCGGGGGTCGCATTGTTGATTAAATTTCCATATAAACAAACCCTATGGTTGTTATTGGGATTAATTATATTCTTTACTTTCCTTACTGGTTATGCTTTGTTTTCGGGAAAAATTAAAACCTGTGGCTGTTTTGGGGATTGTATTCCACTAACACCAAAAGTATCTTTCATTAAAGACTTGGTCTTATTATTTGCGATTATCATCTTGTTGATAAACCATAAGAAAGTAAAAAGTAATTTGCATAAAGCATTGGGTATCTTTTTATTGATTTTATCTACTGGAGCTGTGGGCTATGGCCAATACTATGTCTTGCAACATCTTCCATTCATTGACTGCTTACCATATAAAAGAGGCAATGATATCAAGGAACAAATGAAAGTGCCAGAAGGTGCAATACCTGATAGTGTATCCATTCAAATGTCCTTTTTGAAAAATGGAAAAACCGTTCAATTTGATATCAATCAATTTCCTGCAGATTTTGATAGTACCTATGTTTACCAAGATCGTCAAGAAGTACTGATTCAAAAAGGCAACGGAATGGTCGCTAAAATTGTTGATTTTAGTTTGTTTACAATCAATAATGAAGATACAACTGCAGCAATATTTAATTCTGATTCGCCATATGTGCTGATTTTCTCTGGTAATATTGATACAAATTTACCTTGGGAAACACTTATCAAAACCATCCAACAAAAAAATAAACAAGTGTATTTAGTCACTGCGGATAAAGTCAATGCCTTACAACTTAAACTTGATATCCCCATTTTAATAGGGGATATGACCATGATTAAGACTGCTGCTAGGGTTTGGCCAACAATAGCGATCATGAATGGGGCAACCATCATGGAAAAGCAAAGTTATATTGACTTCCTAAAAAAATAGGTCATCCATTTTAATGATTTTAATCGTAACTTAGGAAAACATGTTTACCTAAATCCTGCATTATGTCAAAAATCAAAGAAATATTAGAAAAAAAAGGGCCACATTTTAATATTGTTGCACCGACTACTCCGGTATTGGATGCTTTAACCATTATGCAATCTGAAAATTTAAGTTATGTGGTGGTGATGGATAATAATTTATTTCTCGGTATCATGTCGGAGAGAGACTACACCCATAAGATCAAACTAAAAGGACGTCATTCAGATTCAACCACTGTAAAAGAAATCATGACACACGATCTACCTGTAATTGGTTTACAAGAAGAGTTAGAACGATGTATGATCTTAATGAATGTATATAAAACAAGGTATCTACCTGTTTTTGATAGCGTAGAATTCAAAGGGGTCATTACAATGAATGACTTAATGAGAGATGTTTTAGAGAAGAAAAAGTAGTGTAATTATTTAATCACTACATCTGTAATAATTTTTTCACCCATTTTTTCATTGACCCTTTCAATGATTTGCACTTTCTGAAAACCTAGTTCGTTTTTAAGTGGCCCAATATTTGTATGGATAAATAATTTCTGATCAAATATATAAATCTTATCCGTGTACTTAGCAACAGTTACCCCCATAATTTCTTCCCATGCTACTTCAATTTGAACCGCTTGAATACCTTTTTTTAATTTAGTATTCTCTTGCACCATTTGTTTTAGTGCATCTCCAATTTTGAATGTTGCCATATTGCTAAATTACTAATTTAAATTTCAATAAGTTGGTAATGCTCAACGTATTTGCCTAAAAGATCTGCTACACGTGCTTTATGGGTGTCCGTTATAAATACTGGACCATCCGTAGATGCAGCGACCCAACCTAATAAATGGGCCATTCTTTGTTCATCTAATTTCTCAAAAATATCATCCATTAATAAAATAGGAGAGAAGCCTTTTGCTTTTTTCAATAATTCCCACTCTGCTAATCGTATGGCGAATAATAAACTTTTTCTTTGTCCTTGAGAAGCTTCTTGTTTAAAGGATTGGACTTGTATCGTAATGACTAAATCATCTTTATGAATACCCACACTAGTCCTTTGCATGGCTTTGTCTTTTGGTAAGGCCTCCTTTAACAAAGTTTCAAATTTATTATGTTGTAAACTTGATTGATATTCAATTTGAATGGCATCCGCATTTCCTGCAATTGACAAATACAGTTGATGCACCATCGGCAGCCATTCTGCTAAAAGCTTTGTTCTTTGTTCAAAAATGGGTTCCCCATATTGCACCAATTGTTTATTCAAAGTAGCTAACAAGGTTTCATCTAATTGTCCTTGTTCTGCTGCCCATTTTAAAAGGCTATTTCTTTGTTGTAAAACTTTATTGTATTGTATCAATAAACGTAAATAATTGGCATCAATTTGTGATAACAAACTATCTATTAATTTTCTTCGCTCTTCACTCGAACCAGTGATAATTTGAACGTCATCTGGGGCAATCATCACAGCAGGTATTTTGCCAATATGCTCTGACAATTTGGGATATAATTCTTCATCAAAATAAAATTCTTTCTTCCCGGTTTCTCTTAAGATACAAGTGACTTGTGTAGTGTTTCCTGTAATATCAAATTGACCCTCCACGCGCATCCCCTGATAAGCATGATGTACATTTTGTGCATCCGGTCGGCTAAAATAACTTTTGGTAAAGGAGAGGTAATAGATCGCGTCTAAAATATTGGTTTTCCCTGTGCCGTTTGCGCCAACAATACCCACAATTCTAGCATCGAATTCAAATTGCTTTTGAATGTAATTTCTAAATTGAATAAGAGATAGTGTTTTTAAAGACAGCATGGCTGCAATTTACATCAGAAAAAGCTGTATTTTTAGTCAAATTTTTAAGGAATGATCCTAATCAGTGAGCAACAACTTCCAAGCATTATCAAAAGGCTGTCTCATCAAATTTTAGAGACCCATCCAGGCCTACAAAACACAGTGCTTATTGGGCTACAACCAAGAGGCGTGTTTTTAAGTGACCGTATCGTAGCTGCTTTACACCAAGAACTCTCAGCAGATCAGGTGATTTACGGGAAATTAGATATTACATTTTATAGGGATGATATCAGAAGGGAATTGCATGTGGCTACCCAGACTGATCTTCCATTTAGTATAGAAGGTAAAACAGTGATTTTGATAGATGATGTACTTTTCACAGGTCGAACCATACGAGCGGCTTTAGATGCTTTATTGGCTTTTGGACGCCCTTCAAAAGTTAAATTATGTGTCTTAGTTGACCGTAAACCAAGCAGAGAATTGCCTATCCAGCCCGATTTTTCAGGTAAAGTAATGGATACTTTAACCCCTTTTAAGGTAAAAGTTAAATGGAAAGAAAATGAAGGAGTTGACGAAGTAATCTTGTTAGATCAATAAATTATATTAATTTTGCTTTTTAATGGCACTATCTACCAAACATCTTCTTGGTATCAAGGACCTCCAAAC
>CAIZLI010000262.1 GCA_903933765.1 uncultured Bacteroidota bacterium | reverse complement strand
TATTGTACAAAGGCCAAATGTATTTGTTGCCATATTTTGCGCGATCCACAGGTGGTGGACAGTCTGCACTCCCTTCGTGGGTGGATGCATATATAATGTGTTTCCCGTCTTTCATGAAATAAGCACAAGTTGTCCTGCCCTTTCCAGTGCTCACTAATTTATATTTAAATGGATCCACCTGATTCAAAGGCAGATTGCCCATGAAAATTTGATCACATACAATCCCTTCTTTAGGATTGGTTTTTTGAAAAATAATACGCTTACTGTCAAAGCTCCAATAAGCTTCTGCATTGTCTCCTCCAAATGTCAATTGTTGTACATTTTTAAAATGGGTCTCCCCTTCAAATTGAACGGTATCTTCTTGAGCCTTCACGCTCAAGCCAAAAAATAAAGCAAACAGAATGCAGATGTATTTTTTCATAGGTTTTGAATTGGCCGCAAAAATAGTGTTAATCATCAAAGACAAGGAGCCAAAGTTCCGGAATCCAATAAATTGGAATTTTTTTGACGAAAAAATGACAGTTCCCTAAAAAAATAAGAACTTTGAAAAAATACAAGTTATGGCCATTATTGCTCCCTCTCTTTTAGCTGCCGATTTTTTAGAACTAGGAAAAGCATGTTCGATGCTCAATGCTTCTGAAGCTGAATGGTTTCATTTGGATGTAATGGATGGTGTTTTTGTTCCAAATATTAGTTATGGTTTACCCATCATAGAACAAATTAAAAAAACAACGACAAAGCAAATGGATGTGCATTTAATGATTGTGCAACCAGAAAAATATATCCCTGCATTTAAACAAGCTGGTGCAACTATTTTAACAGTGCATTACGAAGCTTGTCCTCATTTACATAGCACCTTACAACAAATTAAAGCACATGGTATGAAAGCTGGTGTGGCATTGAATCCACACACACCTATTGATGTATTGAAAGACCTAATTTTTGACATAGATGTGGTTTGTATCATGAGTGTGAATCCAGGATTTGGAGGACAAAAATTTATTCCACATACTTACGAAAAAGTAAAAGCTTTAAAGCAATTGATTGTACAACAAAATGCTTCTACATTAATAGAAATTGATGGTGGTGTGACATTAGAAAATGCGGCTGCATTGGTTGCGGCTGGTGCAGATGTCTTGGTCGCTGGCACCACTGTTTTTAAAGCAGCCGACCCTATTCAAATGATTGCAAGTTTAAGAAATTGTTAAGCCCTAATTAGCACAATTAGTAATCCACATATTGTGCAAATGTTTGACTTGGTTTATGCATTTGTGTTTGTTAAATTGTGTTAGGTAGCTATAACCCGTCTTCTTAACCCATAAAACCTACTACATTGACTGAAACCATCATCAACCTAGAATCTGTTAATCCAATTGATTTTTTTGGTGTTAACAATAACAAATTTGATCTTTTAAAAAAGAAATTCCCACTCCTTAAAATTTTATCACGTGGCACTCAAATCAAATTAAGTGGTGCACCAGAACAAATAGATATCGCAAAAGAAAAAATTGAATTGGTTATCCAATACATGGAACGCAATGGCCATTTAAGTGAAAATTATTTTGAACAAATTTTAGGCGGAGATGACGCCGAAGCCATTGATCATTTTATAGACCAAAATCCAAACGAAATACTAGTCCTTGGTCCTAATGGAAAAACAGTGAGAGCAAGAACTGCCAATCAAAAAAAGATGGTCACATCGGCAGACAAAAATGATATTGTATTTGCAATTGGACCAGCAGGTACTGGTAAAACTTATACTGCTGTTGCCTTAGCAGTGCGCGCATTAAAAAATAAATTGGTTAAAAAAATAATTCTTACAAGACCCGCAGTAGAAGCTGGGGAAAATTTAGGTTTTCTACCTGGTGATTTGAAAGAAAAAATTGATCCTTATTTAAGACCTTTATACGATGCATTAGATGACATGATTCCTGCTGATAAATTAGCTTATTATATGTCATCTAGAACAATCGAAATTGCACCACTTGCATACATGCGTGGACGCACTTTGGACAATGCATTTATCATTTTAGATGAATCACAAAACGCAAACGATTTACAAATAAAAATGTTTTTAACGCGTATTGGCGCCAATGCAAAAGCCATCATCACTGGTGACCCTACTCAGGTAGATTTGCCACGCAACCAAAAGAGTGGTCTAGAGAAAGCAGTCAGAATTTTACAAAATATCGAAGGCATAGCGCATATTCAATTAGACGAGGAGGATGTCGTACGTCACAAATTGGTCAAAGCCATCATTAAGGCCTATGATAAAGAGCGTGAAAATGAAACTGAAAATTCCTATCATAGATAGCCATTTTTGAATCTAGGAATGAATATGGCTCAAAATTAAGTAATTATGATCC
>CAIZLI010000261.1 GCA_903933765.1 uncultured Bacteroidota bacterium | reverse complement strand
TGTAAACACCAATACATTTTTAATATTTTGATCTTTCAATAATTCCATTAACAAGGAATTCTTATTGGCTTTATCTACAAAATAAACCGATTGTTCAATAATTTCTACTGTCGATGAAACTGGTGTAACCGATACTGAGCTTGGTTTATTTAAAATAGCGTTTGCTAAACTGACAATTTCAGTAGGCATGGTAGCAGAGAAGAACAGGGATTGTCTTTTCTTAGGTAAGACTGCTAATAGTTTTTTGATATCATGCACAAATCCCATGTCTAGCATACGATCTGCTTCGTCTAAAACAAAAAATTCAACGTCTCTTAAACTTAGATGACCTTGATTCATTAAATCCAATAAACGACCTGGTGTGGCAATCACCACATCCACACCATTTCTTAATGCAGTCACCTGAGGTCCTTGACCAACGCCACCAAAAATAACAGTACAATTCAATGGCGTATGTCTACCGTATGCCTCAAAATTTTCGGCAATTTGAATGGCCAATTCTCGGGTTGGTGTCACAATTAATGTTCTAATTTTTTTGCGCCTTTCTGCAGGCTTATGTTGTAACAATAACTGGATAATAGGAAGGGTGAAAGCGGCAGTTTTACCTGTGCCGGTTTGTGCGCAACCAAGTAGGTCTTTTCCTTCTAATATAATCGGGATGGACTGCGCTTGAATAGGCGTTGGGGTGGTATAGCCTTCTTCGAAAAGGGCTAATAGGATAGGCTCAATTAGGCCTAATTCTTTAAAATTCGTACTCATAATGGACTGCAAGGTACGACATTTTAAACGGAGCCTTAATTATTGGGCAAAAGGCTGTACTTACGCATCTGTTGATGCATGATTTTGAACCAAAGAGGTGGGAATAAAGAAAGGATGATCATGCCAGGATATCCAGTTGGCATTTGTGGTGCTTCATCCATATTTCTTAAAACCTGGTACTTACGAGATGCCATATAATGATGATCGCTATGTCTACTGAGTTCAAATAGCATCAATCTTCCAATAATATGATTGCTATTCCAGCTATGATGGGGTTGTACTCTTTCAAATAGTGCACCAGCGCCTTTTTCTCTTTGTAAACCATAATGTTCTATATAGTTGACTGTTTCTAATAAGATGGCGCCTATCAAAGCTGCAAGTATAAAATAAGCTGTAATGAGGAATCCAAAATTGATAAAAATCAAAAACAATAGTCCAATTTGTATCAATTGAAACAGCATCATTTCATTGAATAGGACAGGCATGAAGCGTTGTTTCTTTTTTGCATCCTCAATCGCAATATGCCAAGCACTTAAATAAGTACCTATAAATGTTTGTACCCAAAAAGCGTATACAGATTGTTTGAATTTAGCAGTACTAGGATCATCTGGTGTTGCTACATGTTTATGGTGTCCTTTATTGTGTTCGATAAAGAAATGCATATATAAGCTTGTAAGCAATAAAGATTTTGCTAAAAATTGTTCAAATTTATTGGTGCGATGTCCTAATTCATGCGCCACATTGATTCCAAATGCGCCGCAAAGTAAACCCATCCCAATGATGCTGCCCAAGGTATCTAGATTTGATTGGCTGGAACCAATATGGGTTAAGAAAGTGTACAATAGAAAATATTGAAAAGGGATGGTGCACCATAATATAAAATCATACCCTTTATTGGCTTTGGCCAATTGCTCTTCGGCCGCATCTAAATTAGCAGGATTTGGTGCAATAAATAATTCAGCTAAGGGCACCATAAAAAATGTATACAGTAGTGGGGTCCAAGCATACAATCCAGATTTTGTAAAACTTAAATAGCCTAGCACGTAAAGCACGAAAGGGGTGGCGTATTTGAAAATTTTGATAAAATTTTGCATGACTAAATATAATAATAAGTTTTTAGAAACTTATTAAAGCGCAGCTAAATTTTGGGTAGTATAAGTAGTAAAAAACGCTTTGTTTAACAAACTCGCCCTTACATTCTACTCCACGGTAACAGACTTCGCTAAGTTTCTAGGCTTATCTACATCAATGCCTTTGGCAACGCCCACATAGTAACTCAATAATTGTAAAGGGATTACACTTAATAATGGAGCAATGACTTCGTCGATATCAGGCACAAACATCACATTGTCCGACATAGACGGCAAGACCGTATCACCTTCTGTGGCAACGGCAATAATTTGTCCTTTTCTTGCTTTGATTTCTTGGATATTGGATACCACTTTTTCGTAGTAAAGGTCTTTAGTAGCCACAAACACAACTGGTAAGTTTTCGTCCACCAAGGCAATGGGTCCGTGTTTCATTTCGGCAGCTGGATAACCTTCGGCATGGATATAAGTGATTTCTTTTAATTTCAATGCGCCTTCTAATGCAATTGGGAAATTAAAGCCTCTACCTAAATATAAAAAATCCTTAGCGTCTTTATAGTGTTGTGCGATCGCCTCAATTTTTTTAGTATCTGCTAAAATTGTTTTTACTTTTTCTGGGACAGATGCTAGTTCATTGATTAAATGTTCGTAGCGTTCATCAGAAATACTGCCTTTTGCTTTTGCAATTTTCAAGGCCATCATAGTTAACACAGCCAATTGCCCTGTAAATGCTTTCGTACTTGCTACCCCAATTTCAGGACCAGCATGGGTATAAGCACCAGCATGACTTAATCTTGCGATACTACTTCCTACTGCGTTCACGACTCCAAAAATAAATGCACCTTTTTCTTTTGCACTTTCTAATGCCACCAAGGTATCAGCAGTCTCTCCACTTTGAGAAATTGCTATGATCACATCACCAGGATGAATCACTGGATTGCGATACCTAAATTCTGAAGCGTATTCAACTTCCACTGGGATGCGGCATAATTCTTCAATCAAATATTCTGCAACTAAGCCAGCATGCCAACTTGTACCACATGCTACAATCATAATTCTTGAAGCCTTTGTCAATGCTTCTAAATGATTGTCTACACCTGCCATCACAATTTGTTGCTCCTCTTGTAATAGTCTTCCTCTTAAGCAATCAAAAATAGTTGCAGGTTGTTCAAAAATCTCTTTCAACATAAAATGGTCATAGCCGCCTTTTTCAATTGCCGCCAATTCCATATCCAATTTTTGTATAAATGGTGTTTGCTTTTCGTTACCCAGATTTTTCAAAATCAATTCATCCTTTTTCACAATCGCAATTTCATAATCGTTCACATACACCACTTCCTTGGTGTATTCAATAATAGGAGAGGCGTCACTCGCTAAAAAGTGTTCATCTTTTCCAATACCAATTACTAGCGGACTTCCTTTTCGTGCTGCAATGATGGTTTCAGGATATTCCTGGTCTATTAACAAAATACAATAGGCGCCTACAATTCTTTTTAAAGCAATACGCAATGCTTCTTCTAAATTGCTATTGTTATTTTCTTGGATGTCTTGTATAAAATTCAATAATACTTCTGTGTCGGTATCGCTTTTAAAAGTATAACCTTTGGAAAGTAGTTCTGTTTTAATTTGTGTGTAGTTCTCAATAATACCATTGTGCAACATGGCCAATCTGCCATTGTTAGATAAGTGTGGATGTGCATTGCGATCAGATGGTTCACCATGTGTTGCCCAACGGGTATGACCAATACAAATATGGGAATGCATATTTTTACCTACCACAGCTTCTTCTAGTTCAGCGACTTTGCCCTTTTTTTTATGCACTTGCAATTGACCATCTTGAATGATGGCTACACCAGTACTATCATAGCCACGGTATTCTAATCGCTTTAATCCTTTTAATACAATTGGGTATGCTTCTCTATGTCCTATATAACCTACAATTCCACACATATTTTG
>CAIZLI010000260.1 GCA_903933765.1 uncultured Bacteroidota bacterium | reverse complement strand
TGCTAAATACATCTTAAAAACATACCTTTGCCGCATCTATTTAGATTAATTGAAAAAGCATGAAAACGGACAAAAATACGGTCATTGGGTTTGTATTATTAGCAGGTTTATTCTTTGTTTACTTTTGGTATACTAGCAAGCAGCAAAATGAAATTGCAGACTATAAACAAAGATTTGATGATTCTGTTGCAATGGTGAAAGCCAATGCCGAAAAGGCAGCAGCATTGAACACAGTTCAATTAATTGATTCAACAAAAAAAGATGCTACGGGTTTAGCAGTTGTTGCGGATACTTTAAAAGAGCAGATTGCTATTTTAGAGAACGATTTAATTAAAGTAGAATTTACAAATAAAGGAGGACAGGTTGCACGTGTTACTTTAAAAAAGTATACCAATTCAAAAAAGGAATTAGTGCAATTGGGAGATAGCAGTTCCTTGTCTTATGCAGTGAATGCAGGCAACAACCAAACTGTACAAATTAACCAAGTTATATTTCCAGTTTCCAATGTATCCACCGATCAGAATGGGGTACAAAAAATTGAATACGCTTGGACTGCTCCAAATGGTAAAACGATCAAGCACCAATTTAGTTTGGCGAAAGGAAAATACAATGTGGATTGGAATATCGTGATGGATGGAGCTGATCAATTGTTGACCAACAATCAATTGAATGTTTTATGGGATGCACATTCTTATGGACAAGAAAAGACAACAACTTACGAACGTCAAATGTCTAATATTTGTTTTTCAGAAGGGAATGAGTTCGATTATATTTCTAGCAATACCAATAAGGTGTTCGAAAAACCTGTTCAATGGGTGGGTCTAGTACAACAATTTTTTACAACGACAGTGCTTTATAAGGATGGATTCAATTCAGGTAAAATTGACTGGCAGCGTAAAACAGATAGCAGCAATGGTTTAGCTACATTGCAAGCGCAATTCCAAACTAAATTGACTGGTGCCAATACCACCATGCCGTTGTCACTTTATTTTGGTCCGAATGATTTTGAAATTTTGAAATCACAAGCCCCAGAGATGGAGCAAATTGTGAATTTAGGAAGAGACTTATATTCATTTGTACGTCCTATCAACAAATACATCATCATGCCAGTGTTTGATTTCTTTGCTGGCTTTGTTCAAAATTACGGATGGGTCGTATTCTTGTTAACCATCTTTATTCGTTTAGTCACTTCTCCTTTGACCTATTCAAGTTTCTTGAGTACGGCTAAGATGAAAGTATTGAAGCCTGAATTAGATGAGCTTAAGAAAAAAACAGGGGATGATCAACAAGCTTTTGCTATGGAGCAGATGAAGTTATTTAGAGAAGCCGGTGTGAATCCTTTGGGCGGATGTATTCCAGCTTTATTACAAATCCCGATCTTCTTTGCTTTGTATAGTTTCTTTAATTCCAATATCGCACTAAGGGGCCAATCCTTCTTATGGAGCCAAGACTTGTCTAGTTATGATTCTATATATACGCTACCGTTTTCTATTCCATTAGGATTTGGAAGCCATATTAGTTTGTTTACTCTGACTGCAGTATTGACTACTTTTATCTCGTCTATCTATAATATGTCTATGACGCCTACGCAAGACAATCCTGCGTTAAAGTATATGCCATATATTTTCCCATTCATGCTATTGTTTATCTTCAATAGCTTGCCGTCTGCATTAACATGGTACTATACTGTTTCCAATATTGTGACTTTATTATTACAATTATTGATTCAAAAAGTCATCATCGATCACGATAAAATTTTGGCTACAATAGAAGTTAAAAGAAAGACGCCAAAGAAGAAAAGCAACTGGCAGGAGAAGTATGAACAAATGATGGAGTCGCAAAAAAAAGTACAAGCCCTAAAAGATAAAACTAAAAAATAATATCCCCTAAAGAGACCTAAATAAAACTGTGTCTCTTTTTATAATAATGTTTACTCAATATGCTACGATTACCCCCCATAATTGTTTGCTTCCTTAGTTGTGTTGTATTTCAATCACAAGCTCAAACCAAAGTTGTTGGCGAATGTGCCATCACCTACGATATCCATCAAATTGCAAGCAATGGCGACACAAGTCTAGTAGGCCAAAAGCAAATTTTCATTAAAGGGAATAGTTGTAAAACTATTTTAAAGACCCCAGCATTTACACAGACCCTTATATTCAATACCCAGCAAGACACAGCGATCATTTTGAAAGAGATCGGCTTGAATAAATTCCTGCAATATATTTTGTATGCATCCATGCAACCTGTCAATTTAGTGGCATCCAAAAAAAATGGAACCATAAGTACTATTTTAGATTATCCATGTGAAACCATCACTTTGTCTTCGGCAGATGGAAATGCTATGGAAGTAACTTATACCACAGTGATTATACCCACTGTTACAGTCTACGAACAAGCATTTAAAGAAATACCTGGACTCGTCATGCGTTATCAGTTGACAACTAAAGAGGGTAATAAAATATTGTATAGTGCAAATAAAGTTGACTTGAGCCCCATTACATTAAATGTATTTGAAGTCAATAAATCGAACTACCAACAAATAAATTAGGGATGCTGAGGACTTGGTGTCTTAAATCTAGGTAAGATTACTTTATGTCGGTAAGGGATGACATAAGTGATATTGCCCTTATTGTATTTAAGATAATTTGTTTGACCTTGTCCACCATTTAATGAAGATGAAACGCTTAGGCCTTTGTAAAGCAATCTAGATTTTAAATCATGAAAAGTGCTTACTTTATGACTTAAGCTACTTAAGTTTTTTAAACTGTATTTCTCGCTTGCTTTTTTTGATTCGCTTGAACTAGATACAATGGTAGATGCATGTACAGTAGTGGTTACAACTGTAATGAATACGAAAGAGGTCAATATGGTTTTAAGTGTACGCATGGTTATTACGAAGTTAAAACATTATGACAATCCAGCATAAAATTTTTTTTAACGATAAATTAGGTGGACTGTGAACAATAAATTGGTTCAAATTAAGCCTGAACCCGTACATTTAATAAAGTAATGAAAGCCCAATAAAAGGAGTTATTATATTGATTTTCAACGCTTTATTAAACAAATGTAAATAGTTGCCATGTTCAATAATGAATTTGAAGACGAAAATGGGGATATTCAAGACCTGCTTTTACGTTACCAGAACCTAAAAACTGGGAAAGCACCTTCTTATATAGAAGAAGATGATTTCGAAAAGATTATTGCCCACTTAGATGAAAAAGACGCCATTGTAGAAGCGATCGAAGCTGCAGACATCGCTTTGTCTCAATTTCCATCTTCGGCATTGCTGATGATTAAAAAAGCAGATCTATTATTAGCAACCAGAAAGTATACCGAAGCATTAGCACTATTAAACACAGCCGCTTTATATGATCATAAAGACATGAATTTATTCATTCTTAAAACGGATGCTTTTTTAGCATTGGATCAACCCGAGGAAGCCATTGTTTTATTACAAGAGGCCTTGCATTTATTTGAAGGAGCAGAAAGAACAGAATTGCTTTTTGAATTAGCAGATGTGTATGATGACCATGAAGCATTTGATAAAGTATTTGATTGTTTACAATTGATTTTAGAGGAAGAACCAACCAATGAGGAAGCCTTGTATAAAATTTGTTTTTGGACAGATTTTACAGGACGAAACGAGGAAAGTATTGTATTGCATCAAAAGATGATTGATGAGCAACCCTATAATGCACTCGCATGGTTTAACCTCGCTGCTGCGTATCAAGGGATCAAACTATTTGAGAAAGCAATTGATGCCTACCAATTTGCTATTGTCATTGATGAGAAGTTTGATTATGCGTATCGCAATATGGGAGATGCCTATTTAAGAATAAGAAAATACAAAGAAGCGATTGATGCTTTGGAGAAAGTGCTAGAACTAGCTAGACCAGAAGATGTCATATACGAAGCCATTGGACATTGTTACCATCGATTAAAAAATTATGCGCAGGCAAGATTTCATTATAAAAAAGCAGCACACTTAAATCCAGAAGACAGCCGACTCTATCAAAAAATTGCTTCTACCTATATGTTAGAATCAAAATGGCAAATGGCGATTAAACAAATCGAACATGCTATTAGAATCAATAAGCATATCAATGAGTATTATATCATGATGGGGGAATGTTATATGTATTTAGACGATTACAAAGAAGCAGCAACTTATTTTGGTATTGTTGTTAAGCATAAGCCTAAGCAAATAGCGGGCTGGGAAAGTTTTATAAAATGTTTGATTGCCAATGAGCAATACGATGCAGCTTTAGAGCAAACCGAACTGGCTTACATGTCCACACAGGGCAAAGTGATTTTTGTATACTATCGAAGCGCCATCTTATTTATGATGCATAAGCGTAAGGAAGGATTGTTGCAATTAGAGATGGCATTGTCTAAGTCGGGCAAATGGTTGAATAAGCTCATTAAATTTTATCCAGAATTGATTCAAGATCCAAAAGTGGTGGAATTGATTAGTCAATACAAGAAGCCTAGATAAACTAAGTATTTTAAATTATCTTTGCAAAAATAACAACATGATGAATTTTAATTTAACACAAATACCAGAGCGAACAAAACAACCTAGACAACACGGATTGACCATGGTCATGGATAAAGGCCTTAGTTTAAGAGATGCAGAAAGTTTTATAAGTGTTGGCGCGCCGCATACGGATATAGTTAAATTAGGTTTTGGTACTTCTTTTGTGACACCCAATTTGAGAGCAAAAATTGAATTGTACCAACAACATAATATTCCAGTTTATTTTGGTGGAACATTGTTCGAAGCTTTTGTGATCAGAAATCAGTTCGACGATTACATAGCCATGTGTAAAGACTATAAAATTGATGTCATTGAAGTGAGTGATGGTTCTATTGAAATTCCACATACCGAGAAATGTGGGTACATAGAAAAGATTTCAAAATTTGCAAAAGTATTTAGCGAAGTAGGTAGTAAAGATGCAGCACATATTATTCCTCCATACAAATGGATTGAATTAATGAGTGCAGAATTG
>CAIZLI010000259.1 GCA_903933765.1 uncultured Bacteroidota bacterium | reverse complement strand
CTGTAGTGGTTGTTGAACCAAGCTTAACCGCCGCCAACGGCGTAGTTATAGATATTGATCCTGGTGCAAATAATATTTATGCAGTCATCGGTACTTCGCAAAGATTAGAAGTCAAATTGGCTGCAATTCCTGCAAGCGGTGTTACTATTGATACCAAACTGATTAAAATCTCAGACAATTCTACTGCTTTTACGAATAGTATTTCATCTACTAGTCTATCTAATCCAATTACGATAACTGGTTTTTTACCTGGAATATTATACAACCTTTCGGTAGTAGTGACCTCCAAAACCACAGCTTCTAATACTAAAACAGTAGAATTCAAAATGGCTTCAAAATAAAACAACCACTTATAAAATATTGATCCCTTATCTTTTTGGATAGGGGATTTTTTTTGTATCTTATGTCTTGAAATTCATTGCATCATCATTATAAAAATTTACTATGCCAATTCAATCAATTAAACGCATTCTATTATGTGTTTGTTTATTAAGTTTTTCTTTGCCCAATTTTGCGCAAAAAAAATACACCGAAAAAGATTTAGCTGCATTAAAGCAAACCCTAATGCAGACTGTTGCTGGTAAGTCTAAGGACGTACAAGTGATGGTGGATCAAATTTTTAGTTTTGCCGAATTAGGATTTCAAGAAGTTGAAACTTCAAAATATATCACGTCTGTTTTGACAAAAAACGGGTTCACTGTAGAAAATGGCATTTCAAATGTACCAACTGCTTGGATGGCCAAGTGGGGATCTGGTTCTCCTGTGATTGCATTGGGAAGTGATGTGGATTGTATTCCTAAAGCCTCTCAAAAACCAGGCGTAGCCTATAAAGCGCCGATTGTAGAAGGTGCACCAGGACATGGTGAAGGACATAATTCTGGACAAGCAGTCATCATTTATGCAGCGATTGCGATGAAAGAATTAATGGAGCGTGAAAAATTACCAGGCACCATTTTAATTTGGCCTGGTATTGCCGAAGAATTAGTTGGTACAAAAGCATGGTATGTGCGTGATGGTTATTTTAAAAATGTAGACGCTTGTATTTTCACACACGTGAGTGGTGATTTTAATTCTAGCTATGGTGATAACGGCGGCAATGGCTTAGTGAGTGTACGATTTGATTTTGAAGGAGAAGCGGCGCATGCTGCTGGCCAACCTTGGAGAGCAAAAAGTGCATTGGATGCGGTTGAATTAATGAATGTGGGATGGAATTTTAAAAGAGAGCACTTAAAGCCGACCAATAGATCACACTATGTGATTGTAGATGGAGGGGACCAACCAAATGTGGTACCAAGTAAAGCAAGTGTATGGTATTATTTTAGAGAACGTACCTATGAAGATATTAAGATGAATTATGAATCAGGTATTAAAATTGCAGAAGGCGCTGCAATGATGACGAATACAAAAATGACGCATCAAATGTTAGGCACTGCATGGCCTGGTCATTTTAATAAACCACTTGCCGAAGCCATGTATGCGAATATTAAAAAAGTAGGCATGCCTGTTTGGGATGATAAAGATATCGCATTAGCGAGGGGCGTACAGGCGCTGGTAGAAGCACCTAAGAAAGACCAACAAGGCAATCCAATTGATGGATTAAAAACAAACATTGATACTTTAAAAGGATCTGTGGCATTTTCTTGGGGTGGTGGATCTGATGATATTGCAGATATCTCTTGGAACCTGCCAACCATTGTGTTAAGGTTTCCAGCAAATATACCAGGTACAAAAGGACATCATTGGGCAGATGCGATTGCGATGGCAACCCCGATAGCACATAAGGGATCTTTGGTTGGTGCAGAAGCGACTGCGATGACTTTACTGGATTTGTTTACGAAGCCTAGTTTAGTGGCAGATGCTAAAAAATATTTTAAAGAAGTACAAACTAAGGACATTCAGTATATTCCTTTCATCACCAAAGATGACCCTCCTGCAATTCATTTGAATAAAGAAATTCAAGGCGCGTTTAGAAGCCAACTTGAAAAGTTCTATTATGATCCTAGTAAGTATGGCACTTATTTAGAGCAATTAGGAATTACTTATCCTACAATAAAGTAAATCTTATTTAAAAAATTGCGTTAGGAGAAAGAAATATCTAGCATTTAAATTTAAAAAAGGGGAGAGCGCATTGCGCTCTCCCCTTTTTATTGATTTTTTTTAAATTTACTTTTTACTAGCAATCGCACCTATGGCGTATACCAATTGATCTAAATCATCAAGTCTAGTATACACATGAGGCGTAATTCTTACGCAGCTTACATTTTCCCATACAATGCCTACTGTGTGAATTTTATATTTTGAAAATAAAGCGCTGTCTAGCTCTCCGGGTGTCATGCCATCTATACTTACGCCGCAAATACCACAAGCAAATTCAGGTTTGAAAGAAGTGTGAATTTTTACTTTTGGTATGGTTACTACTTTACTTGCCCAATAATTTTTTAAATAACGAATACGTTCTTCTTTTCGTTTACTTCCAATTGCAGTATGAAAATTAATGGCCTCTCCAATGCCTTGTTCAATTGGAAAGCTTCTTGTACCAAGGGTTTCAAACTTTCTTATATCAGCACTATTTGGCTGGTCATTACAAACCAGCGGCCATATTTTAGCAATATTTTCTTTCTTAATCCATAGCATACCAGAACCTATTGGGGCAGATAAAAATTTATGCAATGAAGTGCCAAAATAATCGCAACCTAAATCAGGTACGCTAAAATCCATTAATCCAAAACTATGCGCGCCATCCACAATGGTTTCAATGCCATGTCGTTTTGCCATCGCACATAATTTTTTAACGGGCATGATTTGTCCAATCCAATTAATCACATGTGTAATATGAATAATTTTTGTTTTAGGGGTGATGGCTTTTTCAAAAGCAGCAACAATTGCATCTTCGTCTTCGATAGGAAATTTAAAATTCAACTGATTGTATACAATACCATCTCTACTACTTCTTTGTTTCCAAGCATTGATCATATTTGGGTAGTCTTGCTTGGTGCCAATGATTTCGTCCCCTGCTTTTAAGTTTAATCCAAATATCACAGTGTTCAATGCTTCGGTTGCATTTCTGTTGATGGCCACTTCTTCTGGATCTGCGCCAGCAAGTTGGGCTAATTTATACCTAAGCGGTTCTCTTCCTTGATCTAATATGCGCCACATAAAATAAGATGGACCTTCATTGGATAATTTATTAAAACGTTCTACCGCTTCTTGCACAATCCTTGGACTAGGACTTACGCCTCCATTATTTAAATTAATGATATTTGGACTTACAGTATAGCCTTGCTGCACCACCGACCAATAATCCTCGTCAGCTGCAATTTCAATAGGCGATAAAGCTTGTTTTTTCAAGTTGATATGTTGGAACTCCGCTGCATGGGCTTGATTGAATAAACTATTTGCCGAAAAAGCCCCAGCAGCTAATCCTAATTTTTGAATGAAATTTCTACGATTTGACATAAGCTAGATTTGCACCATCAATTTAATTAAATTATTGACACCAAGTTGTTCAAACTTTAGTAAATTAGATTCCTACTAAAATTTAAATTTTGCCAGCTATGAAAAAGCAAATCTTATTCCCACTAATTTTCGGTTTTATGTCTACTTTGGCAATTGCCCAAGTGCCTAGTGATGTGTACCGTATGGAAGCAGTTTCAAGACCTAAAATTTCCCCAGAAGGAACATGGATTTTGTACAGTCAATCAAAAATTGATGCTGCAAAAGATAGATCGGTGTCCAAATTATATATGATGTCGTCTGACGGCAAAGAGACCATCACCTTAACAGAACAAACAAAGGGCGTTGGCAATTACCAATGGAGTCCTGACGGGAAATTTATTTCTTTTTTAACCAAGGGAAAAGACGAGGATAATGGTTCACAAGTATTTTTAATGGATCGTCGTGGTGGTGAAGGTGTTCAATTAACGAATATCAAAGGAGAGATCAATGATTATGTTTGGTTTAATAGTGGTAAAAAAATGATTGTAGTGGTGAAAGATTTTAACTATGCAGATACAGCAAAGTCTAAAATTAGAACACCGTATGAAATGACTAGGTACAAATTCAAACAAGACAACGAAGGTTATTTAGACAATCGTAAAACACATATTTATTTATTTGATTTAGCAACAAAAAAATTAGACACCTTAACAAGTGGGAATTACAATGAGGGGGATGTGGCTATAAGTCCAGACGATTCAATGATTGCATATGTGAGCAATGTTTCTGAAAATCCTGATAAGAATTCTAATACAGATTTATTTTTATTAAAACCGACTAAAGGTGCTACACCATTGCAGTTAACGACTTATAAAGGAGCT
>CAIZLI010000258.1 GCA_903933765.1 uncultured Bacteroidota bacterium | reverse complement strand
GGCTTTAGGTAACTTTAAAGAATTAAACATCATCATCAAAGGTGACGTGGATGGTTCTGTAGAAGCCTTGAGTGATTCATTACAAAAATTATCTACCGAGGAAATTGCGATTAGAGTGGTATTGAAAGGCGTGGGTCAGATTTCTGAATCTGATGTATTGCTTTCTGCTGCTTCTGATGCCATCATCATTGGTTTCAACGTTCGTCCTAGTATGCAGGCAAGTCGCTTAGCAGAAACAGAAGGTGTTGAAATTAAAATGTACTCGATCATCTACAACGCGATTGATGAAATTAAGAGCGCGATGGAAGGTATGTTGGAACCAAAAATCCAAGAGAAAATTGTGGCCAACGTGGAGGTTAGAGAAGTCTACAAATTTGATAAAGCAACAGTTGCCGGATGTTATGTATTGGATGGCAAGTTGAGTAGAAACAGTAAGATTCGTATTATTCGTGATGGTATCGTTGAGTTCCCAAGAGGCGAAGGACAAGCAGCTGAATTAGGCAGCTTGAAGCGTTTCAAAGACGACGTGAAAGAAGTTGTTTCTAATATGGAATGTGGTTTGACCATCAAAAACTTTATCGACCTTAAGCCAGGTGATATCGTGGAAGCATTTGAGGAAGAAGAAGTTAAACGTACTTTATAAAAAAATTAAGATTTGATAGTTGGGGCAATGCTCCAGCTATCGGAACTTAGCCCCTTAATTTATATTTGATGAAAATAGTTCGCATCGTATTTGCCTTAGTCTTCATTGTTATTGCTAGTACAGCAACAGCTCAAATCAAAAAAGTTTTAGCAGATAAAATTATTGCTACAGTAGGCGATAAATTTATTTTACGTTCCGATGTAGACAATGCGCTTGCAGATTATAAGAGACAAGCACAGGGACAAGAAAATATTGAATTACCATCGGCCTGTCAGGTGATCGAAGGGCAGTTGATTCGTAAGGCTTTAGTTTTACAAGCCGAAAAAGATTCTATCTTAATTACAGAAGAAGAAGTTGAAGTAGCCATTGATGGCCGTATTCGAAACTTCATTCAACAATTTGGTTCTAAGGAAGTCTTAGAAGAAGTGGCTGGCCGTTCTGTATTTCAATTGAAAGACGATTTTAGACTTTTAATTAAAGAACAACGTTTGGCAGAGGAAATGCAGAATAAAATCATTGACAAAGTAAAGATTACCCCAAATGAGGTAAAGGCTTTTTATGCAAAAATTCCGGTGGATAGTTTGCCTTTGTATGAAAGTGAAGTGCAGATTTCGGAAATCATCATGCATCCTAAAGCCAATCGCGATATCGAAGAATATGTGATTCAACAAATGTTAGAATACCGAAAGCAAGTAGAAGCAGGCGTGAATAAGTTTGAACAATTGGTAAAATTATATTCAGAAGATCCTAGTTCAAAAGAAAACCTAGGCCAGTTTAGTTTGAACAGAAACGTTAGAGAATTTGATCCAGCATTCATGGCGGCATCTTTCAGATTAAAAGAAGGCCAAATTTCTGCACCAGTGAAATCAAAATTCGGTTACCATATCATCCAATTGATTTCTAGATCTGGCGATGATGCTGTGGTTAAACATATCTTAAGAATCCCGCCAATTACCAATGACGAGATCAATGAGACAAAGAATATATTAGACAGTGTTAGAAAAGCAATACTAGCCAAAAAAACTACTTTTGGGGAAGCAGTGAATAAATTTAGTGATGACGAATCTAGTAAGTTTAGTGGTGGCGCTGTAACAGGTCGTGATGGGTCCACTTATATCAATTTTGACCAGTTGGATAAAGAAATGGTGGTGTTGATTAAGAACATGAAACCAGGCGATATTTCTGAACCGCAATTGTATGTAGATGAAAGAGGCAGGAAAACGATTCGTATTATTTATTATAAAGAAAGAACTGAACCACATAAAGAGAATTTAAAAGAAGATTATAACCGTGTTTCTTTAAGAGCACTTGAAGAGAAAAAATCGAAAGTGCTAGAATCATGGTTTAAAGATAAAGTACCGAATTACTATGTATTTATAGACAACGATTTCCAAGCTTGTAAAGAATTAACAGATTGGACAAAAGTGGCAAATGCAATTGTAAAGGAAAAAACATACTAGAAATTTCATCATGAGCGACGAAATCAAACACGAATGTGGCTTAGCATTCATTAGGTTAAGGAAACCTTTCTCCTACTATCTACAAAATAGGGGATCAGTTACCTACGGTCTAAATAAGTTATACTTATTGATGGAGAAGCAGCACAATCGTGGTCAAGATGGCGCAGGGATTGCAACTGTTAAACTAGATATAGAAGCAGGCAATCCTTTTTTGTATCGATTAAGAAGTAGCGCGCAGCAACCTATTGCTGATTTGTTTTACAAAGTTGGTCAAGAAATACAAGAACTAGAAAAATTACAACCAGATATTACTAAACACCCAGGTTTAATGAAAGGGCATTTGCCTTTTATGGGTGAATTGTTGTTGGGGCATTTAAGGTATGGTACTCAAGGCAAGAATAATGTTGAATTTTGCCATCCATTTATTAAGAGAAATTTAGTGCCAGGAAAAAACCTTGCCTTAGCGGGTAATTTCAATTTGGTGAATACAGATGAATTATTCAAGCTGATCCAACACGATCCAGGTCCTTTTGAAAAGCAAAGTGATTTAGCAGCGATGATGGAAGTGATTCACCACTTTTTAGTCATTGAAGAAACAAAAAATCCCAATTGTCCAAATATTGCTGAGGTTTTAAAGCAGGCCGTACCTATGTTTGACGGGGGGTTCACCATTGGCGGATTAGTGGGGAATGGCTATAGTTTTATCATGCGTGATGCACATGGCATTCGTCCAGCATATTATTATATTGACGGTGAAGTCATTGTGGCAGCGAGTGAAAGAGCTGCAATACGAACTACATTTAATGTAGGAGAGAATGAAGTACATGAATTAATGCCGGGTAATGCTTTAATTATTGACGATAAGGGTGGATACAGCATAGAACAAATTATTGCACCAAAAGAAAGAAGGGCTTGTTCTTTTGAACGTATTTATTTTTCTAGAGGTGGTGATGAAAAAATTTATAGAGAGCGTATCGCTCTTGGACATTACTTAAGCAAAATTGTTTTAGATAGAATTGAAAAAGATTTAAAGAATACGATCTTCTCTTATATCCCAAATACAGCTGAAGTTGCATTTTACGGATTGATCAAAGGAATGGAAGAATACCTGAATGCCATCAAAGTGGAGCGTATCTTAAGTTGGGGGAAAGACGTGGACGCCGAAAAATTAGAAGCAATGGTGAATCGAAAAATTCGCCAAGAAAAAATTGCCATCAAAGATGTCAAATTAAGAACATTCATTACCGAAGACGCGAACCGCAATGAAATGGTACAACATGTGTATGATATCACATATGGTACTGTACGTAAAAATGAAGATAGTTTGGTAGTGATAGATGATAGTATTGTGAGAGGAACGACTTTAAAAGAAAGTATCGTTCGAATGCTATCCAGACTTTCACCAAAAAAGATCATTGTTGTTTCTTCTGCACCTCAAATTAGGTATCCTGATTGCTATGGTATTGATATGAGTAAGATGGGTGATTTCATTGCATTTAAAGCGGCTATTGCTTTATTGAAAGAAAGAGGCATGGAACAGGTGATGGACAATGTCTATCAAAAGATCAAAACACTTGAAGCGAATAACGAACTACATACCCAAAACGTAGTACGTGAATTGTACAAGCCATTTACAACAGAAGAAATTTCAGATAAAATTGCACAATTGATCACGCCAGATAATATTCAAATACCTGTAGAAGTGATTTATCAAACAATCGAAGGATTGCATGTATGTTGCCCTACCAACACGGGTGATTGGTATTTCACTGGTAATTATCCAACACCGGGCGGAAACAAAGTTTGTAATAAAGCATATACCAACTATATCGAAGGCAATAACCAACGAGGTTACTAATAAAAAAAAGGTGGGATTAGTCATATCTTAGCCCGACATGTAGAGGGTGCCTCTCAT
>CAIZLI010000257.1 GCA_903933765.1 uncultured Bacteroidota bacterium | reverse complement strand
TCCTTGAACGGTATTCAACAAGTTATGCGATTTGACACCGAGACTGTGTAAATGTTGAGCTAATTATTTTGAGTTTAAATAGGTAATAAAGTTGCCAAGACTTATTTTTGAGCTCTCAAATACTCAAATATGGTAGATGTAATTTTAGGCCTCCAATGGGGCGATGAAGGAAAAGGAAAAATTGTAGATTATTTCGCTCCCAACTACGACATCATTGCGCGTTTTCAAGGTGGACCAAATGCTGGTCATACTTTATATGTGAATGGTACTAAAATGGTCTTACACCAAATCCCATCAGGCATCTTCCATCAAGACAAAATCAATATCATTGGTAATGGCGTTGTATTAGATCCAGTGACTTTGAAAAAAGAGTGTGATGCTGTTGCAAAGATGGGCATTGATGTGAAAAAGAATTTATTTATTTCGGAGCGTACTAATATTATTATCCCAAGTCATAGAGCTTTAGACAAAGCATCTGAATTGTCTAAGGGAGAAGCTAAAATTGGCTCTACATTAAAGGGGATTGGCCCAGCTTATATGGATAAGACAGGCAGAAACGCTTTAAGAGTTGGTGACTTACTAGATAAAAAGTTTGTTAGCAAATACATTGCTTTAAGAATGAAGCATCAAAAGATTTTGGATAGCTATAATTTCAATGAAGATATTTCTGAAATGGAAACTGAATTCTTTGAAGCCATTGAGTTTTTAAAGACAATGAATATTATCAATTGTGAGTACTTTATCAACGATCAAATTTCAAAAGGTAAAAAAGTATTAGCAGAAGGCGCTCAAGGTTCTATGTTAGACATTGATTTTGGGACTTTCCCATTTGTGACTTCAAGCAATACGATTTCTGCTGGGGTTTGTACTGGCCTAGGTGTTTCTCCAAAACAAATTGGGGAAGTCTTTGGGATTTCAAAAGCCTATTGTACTAGAGTGGGTAGCGGACCCTTCCCTACCGAATTGCATGACGAAAAAGGAGAAGAATTAAGAAAAATCGGAAGTGAATTTGGTGCCACAACAGGACGTCCAAGAAGATGTGGATGGATTGACCTAGTTGCATTGAAATATACTTGTATGATCAATGGTGTAACGCAGATTATTATGACTAAAGCAGATATTCTAGATTCATTTAAAGAACTAGAATTAGGCATTGCCTATGAAATGGAAGGCAAACAAATAGACTATGTGCCATTCCAATTGGTTGGCACCCCGGTTACCCCTATTTGGAAAAAAATGGCAGGATGGGATGTAGATACCACCAAAATGAAAAAGGATACAGAATTGCCGGCAACAATGTTAACATATATCGATTTTATTAATAAATATTTAGGTGTTCCAGTGAAGTATGTTTCCAATGGTCCGGGTAGAGATCAAATTGTACATTTATAGTCAAAAAAAAGCAATAAAAAAAGTCGCATTATTTTTGATAAATAAAATTTTCATTTGAAATTTACACAAATATTTTGATTGAGTTATGGCAGTAAAATCTACAAAAGAGAAAAAGACAGCGACACCAAAAAACGGCGTAGTCAAAGCTGAAAAATCAAGCAAGACATCTTCAAGAAAAAACGATGATGACGATGAGGACGATTTAGATGAAGAGGAAGAAACGGATGATTGGGGAAAGACAGAGGAAGAAGATGACAGCTGGGATCCTGACTTTGCAGAATTTGATTTACCTAAGACAAGTAAGAAAGCGGGTACAGCAAAGAAAGGCGATGACGATGATTTTGGTTTAGAAGAAGACTTGAGTTTAGAAGACGATGATTTATTTGATGAAAAAGACGAATTCGAAGATGACTTTTAAATCATTGTTTGTAAATGATGATTGCTAGAGGATGAATCCAATATTTCGTTAATCGATATCCAGATATAAAGATTGTATTGAGGCCTGTAAAATTTGATTTTTATGGGCCTCAAATATTTTAGCCTCTTTGGTTGGCAACATCATTGTATAAGCTTTACCAGTAGCTAATTGTTGATCCATATTGGGATTCAATTCATTTAGATACGTTAAAGGCATCTTTAACCAAATAGCGATTGTTTTTGCATTGAACCTCCCTGTAAGCATTATTTTTTCCATGCCTGCTGGTTCAATACTCATTTTTGTTCCCGCACTATTTTGATTTTTATCTAGTTCTGCCATTGATACCCCCTCAAAAATAGCATGTGTGGCGATGAATTTTTTAACATGATTCCTTGTTTCCAATGGTAACTCATATTGCAAGGCCCAAAAGTCTTTTGTTTTCTTTTTTTCAATCGCTTTACTGAGTCTTCCTGCACCACCATTATACGCAGCCACCACTAATAACCAATCCCCAAATTGCTGGTACAATTCTTTAAGGATAGTTGCCGCAGCTTGCGTGCTTTTTTGATAGTCCATTCGTTCGTCGTTAGGAAGTAATTTTAAACCTAATCGTGTAGCTTCTGCAGGCATAATTTGCCAAGGACCTGCAGCACCTGCCCAGGAAACTGCTTGCGAACTTAAATGACTTTCAATTACACTCAAGTATTTTAACTCCACTGGTATCCCATTGGCAATTAAAATTTCATCGTATAAATTAAAATAGGGTTTTGCCCAGGTTTTCATCTTTCTCAAACCTGCGCCTTCTTTTTCGATATAGGATTGTACAAAACTGATTGCCTTGGGATGCATTTCAATCACAAAAGACTTGTCTTTATTAGGCACTTGTTGCACCGTGAATAAACTGCTAAAGCCAATTCTATTCATACTCAAACTATCTTGCGCAGTGATGCTGGCAAAACAAAAAAGTAGACAATAAAGGCATAAAAATAGTCTCATTGGAAAGCAGCTATGATTTCATGATTGAATTTGAAAATTGGAGTAATGCCGACTCGTTGAATGAGGCGCTCATTACCTGAAGTCCAAAAGGCATGCCATTTGAATGGGTATACAAAGGCAATGAAATACCCGGAATACCCACCAGGTTGGCATACACTGTGTAAATATCGGCTAAAAAAATGTCTGTTGCTGATGGATGTTCCATACCTATTTTAAATGCTGTCGTTGGTACCGTTGGCGAAATGATGAAATCGTATTGTTCAAAAACCTGATGGGTGAAATCCACTAATTTTTGTCGCACCTGTTGTG
>CAIZLI010000256.1 GCA_903933765.1 uncultured Bacteroidota bacterium | reverse complement strand
GATGCGTCTTATTTTATTAACCTTGATTTCTTGGATTTTAAAATTAGATCAAGAATTATTTATCTTATTTGACATTCATTTTTCTGGCAAAGGATTGATCTTAATTGCAGGTGGCCTTTTTTTAATTTATAAAAGCACTGTCGAAATTTACCATAAAACAGAACTAGCAAATAGTAGCGATCAGCCAGTAGTTCCAAAAACCAGTAGTTTTAAAAGACTTTTATTAGAGATCATTTTATTAGACCTAGTTTTTTCAATTGATTCTATCATAACAGCTATTGGAATGGCACAGGAGCTATGGGTGATGTATACATCTGTGATCGTGGCTGTGGTGATCATGATTTTTGCTTCACAGCCCATTAGTTTTTTCATCAAAAAACACCCTTCCTTTAAAATCTTGGCATTAAGTTTTTTGATGATGATTGGATTATCATTGATTGCAGAAGGCTTTCATCTGTCAATACCAAAAGGCTATATTTATTTTTCAATGGCATTTGCTTTTATAGTTGATATTATACAAATGAAGACGGTAAAATAACCTTATGTCATCACCCGTATTTTTAATCACACCTCCTTTTACACAATTAAATACGCCTTATCCTGCAACGGCTTATTTAAAAGGATTCTTGAATACAAAAGGCATTCCAAGTGTTCAAGCAGATCTAGGCATTGAAGTGACTTTGGCGCTTTTTAACAAAGAAGGCTTAACCAAATTATTTAAAGCCATTCGATCTAAAGAATGGGAACTTAGTGCAAACTGTCAACGTATACTTGCCTTAGAAAATAATTATATCAATACCATCGATCAGGTTATTTTATTCCTACAGGGTAAGCTTGATACCATTGCACATTTAATTTGTTCTCGTTCTTTTTTACCCGAAGCGGATGCTTTTGATCAAATGGACGATTTAGATTGGGCATTTGGAGCAATGGGCAAACAAGATAAAGCCAAGCATATTGCCACTATGTATTTAGAGGATCTTGGTAATTTAATCAAAGAGACCATCGATCCTTATTTTGGATTTAGCCGTTATGCCGAAAGTCTTGGCCGATCTGCAAATTCATTTGATGAATTGTATGCAGCATTAAATGCGCCAGTGACATTTTTGGACATCATTTTATTAGATATACTTGAAAAACATATTCAAAAAGTTCAACCCAAATTAGTTTGTATATCGGTGCCTTTTCCAGGCAATTTGTATACCTCATTAAGATGTGGGCAGTGGTTAAAGCAACATCATCCTTCCATCAAAGTGGCTATGGGTGGTGGCTTTGCAAATACGGAGCTTCGTTCTTTGTCTGATCCTAGGGTATTTGAATTTTATGATTTTATTACCTTGGATGACGGAGAAGCACCTATCGAAATTTTGCTTGATCATCTTGATGGTAAAAAAGAAGTACATGATTTAAAACGTTGCTTCACTTTATTGAATGGTGTGGTGACTTATATCAACGAATCGATCTATCCAGACTATAAGCAACATCAATTAGGTACACCAGATTATGAAGGTTTATGGTTGGATCAATATATCTCTGTGATTGAATTGGTGAATCCGATGCATAGTTTATGGAGTGACGGAAGATGGAATAAACTAACCATGGCGCACGGATGTTATTGGGGTAAATGTACTTTTTGTGATATCTCTTTGGACTATATCAAAACCTATGAACCAGTTACAGCAAGTTTATTGGCAGACAGGATGGAATTAATGATTGCGCAAACTGGACAAAACGGTTTTCATTTTGTGGACGAAGCGGCCCCACCAGCATTGATGAAAGCATTAGCAATTGAAATCATCAAACGAAAATTAGTGGTAAGTTGGTGGGCGAATGTCCGTTTTGAAAAAAGCTTTACAAAGGATCTATGTCTTTTATTAAAAGCCTCTGGTTGCATAGCTGTGAGTGGTGGATTAGAAGTGGCCTCGGATAGGTTACTTGACCTAATTCAGAAAGGCATTACGGTGGCACAAGTAGCAAAAGTGAGTCAACACTTTAATGATGCGGGTATCATGGTGCATGCTTATTTGATGTATGGTTTCCCAACTCAAACAGTACAAGAAACGGTGGACTCCTTAGAAATGGTACGTCAATTATTTGAAACTGGGGTTTTAAAATCTGCCTTTTGGCATTTGTTTACCATGACTGCCCATAGTCCCGTAGGACTAGCGCCTGAAAAATACAAAGTCAAAAAACAATCCAACGAAATTGGCAGTTTTGCAAACAATGATATTGCCCATATTGATCCATCAGGAGCCAACCATGAAATTTTTGGCTATGGTTTAAAAAAAGCCATCCTCAATTATATGCATGGTGCTTGTT
>CAIZLI010000255.1 GCA_903933765.1 uncultured Bacteroidota bacterium | reverse complement strand
GCAGGAATTGCAGCCAATTTGACTTCTAATCTTTGCGAAGTACCGATGACTGCATAAATATTATTTGCACCAGGATCAATATCTATAACTACGCCGTTGGCGGCGGTTAAGCTTGGTTCAACAACCACTACAGGAGGTGGCGTTGGAGTTGGTGCAGGACTATCGCCTCCTTTACTACAACCAAGAAAGCCAACGCTTAAGAATAAAATTAAAATCCAATATTTCATTGATGCTTTGATTAAGTTCATTTACTAAAGTTAATAATTTTTGACAATATGTTGAATGGATAAAATTTTAAATCAAAAACAATAGAAATTTTTCGGTCCTCGCAGTCAAAAGTATAAATACTTAAAAAATGAGTATCCATTTCAACTAGGTTTAACCCATGCGAAAACTTAATTCATCTCATTTTTTCTTAGTCATTCTATTCAAATTAATAACAGTTCAATTGATTGCACAACAATTGCCTATACAAACATTTAGTCTTGCATCCGAACATTTTACAACCACAAAATTGGATGGCTTGCAGGTAGATTGGCGCCTGGATCTTGGAATGACCGCCATGGCTTTGGATCAATCGAATCAATATCATTTTAGTGCAGGTTTTTTACAACCAAGCATCAATCGTTTTACCAAGGATGGGTTAGAAGGAAAATACAATCCTAGTATTGAATTAAGGACTTCTGTTAGGGGAGATGCGTTTGTCATTTTTTCAAAGGAGCCCGATTTGATTTTTTTTGATTGTAAGATATACAACCTACATGGTCAAGTTATTCTGAGCGATCCCTCAAAATACAGAAGTGGTTATGCAGGAAGACCCATTGATATCCATGCACTAGCTAGCGGCATATATATCATACAAGTATATTATTTACCCGAGTTTTTAACCTTTGATAACAAAACAAATTATTGGATCAAGTCTATAAAATTTATTAAGCCGTGAAATCTATCCTACTCCTTTTATCCCTGCTTTACTGTCATATTGTTTTTAGTCAAAATCATAAAGGCATTGCATTTCAGGCAGTTGCTAGAACAAGTAATGGCGTGGTCATGCCCAATAAATTAATACAAATTAGAATCAGTATAGTAAAAGATACTTTAGTAGAAACGCTATTGTATCAAGAAATAAAATCCGTTACTACAAGTCCATTGGGTTTGTTTACCATTTTAATTGGCACTTCAGAGCCAGCTAAAATTGTGACCATTGGTGCATTTGAAAAAATAAATTGGACAGCAGGTACTTATTTTATTCGTGTAGAAATTGATCCTGAAAATCATTTACAATTCATACGCATTGGACAACAACAAATTCAATATACCGCTTATGCTTTTTCCGCAGACCATGTCTTAGCAGAAAATTTAGAAGGTGTTTTAAGTATCCCACAGGGAGGCACTGGCGTGAATAATCTGTCTGCCTTTAAATTAGCATTGCAAATAGATAAAGTCAATAACATTCCAGACAGTCTTAAAATTTTAAGCAAGGCATCCATCCAAGCTTTGTCTTTAAAATTAGATAAAGTCGATCATGTCCCAGATAGTATTAAAATTTTGAGCAAGGCATCCATCCAAGCTTTGTCTTTAAAATTAGATAAAAAAGATACAGCGAGTTTAAGCAATAGAATTAACCAAAAATTAAATAAGGGAGAAATAACTGCTTCGGAACTTGCTGTAGGCTTAGGCTTTCTGCCCCTTGAAATATACTTTGGTGCATTTGCAGATACGGCAAGGCAAATGGCATTGACCAATACAGCCACGGCAGTCAAATGGCGCGATACCATTGGTCTAAATCAAACCGCAATTGGACTTAACACGAGCCTGGATCCTACTAGGCTAATTGTTGTAAAATCTGGGACCTATCTTGTTCAGTATAGCCTTCAAGTCTCTAATAGTCAAGTGGCAAATGATGAAATCAGTGTTTGGATTAGACGGAATGGCGCAGCCTACCCCAATACCCTCCGGCAGTTTAGCACTGGCGCCGTAGGCGTCAAAAATATTTTTTCGGGACAAACAATGATGGTCTTTGGGGAAGATGATTATCTGGAATTATTTTTTAGTGTTAAGCACAATCAAACACAATTATTAAAAACAAGCAGCTTGACCAATCCATCAAGGCCGGCAACCCCTAGTGCTCAAATCATGCTGTACAGAATACAATAGTGCGTCCTTCCTCCATTCATAAAATTTGTTTTAAAATTCAAGCCTGCCTAGTTAACTTTAGTTTGAACAAAAAACAACACTATGCGTCGAATTCTATCTCTGCTCAGTATTGTGCTATTATTAAGTATTCAACTTATTGCACAATCTGTTCCTAGTCCAAAAAGTCATTTTGGATTTAATATTGGTGACAATTATAAGTTGACCACTTTCACCGCAACTGAAGCTTATTTAAAAAAAGTAGAAGCCAGTTCTAACAAAGTTAAATTGGTAACGATTGGTAAAACGGAGGAAGGGCGTAATCATTATATGATGGTTGTATCCAGTCCCGAAAATATCAAGCAATTACAAAAATACAAATCGATCTCTCAAAAGTTAGCAAGAGCAGAAGGATTATCAGATGAAGATGCGAAGCAATTGGCTGAAGATGGCAAAGCGGTGGTATGGATTGATGGTGGTTTACACGCAACCGAAGTGGTGGGTATTCATCAATGGATAGAATCGATGTATCAGCTCATCACAAGACAGGATAATGAAACAAAAAATATTTTAAAAAATACGATCATTTTATTTGTGCACGCCAATCCAGATGGTCAAGAATTGGTTTCAAATTGGTATATGCGTAACGCAGATACTTTAAAAAGATCGACTTCAGCCTTGCCACGTTTGTACCAAAAATATATTGGGCACGATAACAATCGTGATTTTTTTATGACGAACATGAGTGAATCAAAAAACATGAGTCGTCAACAATATATTGAGTGGATGCCACAAATTTTATACAACCACCATCAAACTGGCCCAGCTGGAACCGTCGTGGCAGGCCCTCCTTACAGAGATCCATTTAATTATGTATATAGTCCATTATTGATTACAAGTTTAGATGCAATGGGCGCTGCAATGAGTAGCCGTTTAAATGCAGAACAAAAGCCTGGCTATACTATGAAGGGCGGATCGGTGTATTCTACCTGGTGGAATGGTGGATTAAGAACCACGGCATACTATCATAATATTGTTGGTATTTTAACCGAGATCATTGGTAGTCCAACACCAATGAATATTCCTTTGGTACCTCAAAGATTGATTCCAAATAGTGGATTGCCTTTTCCAATTGCACCGCAAAAATGGTATTTCAAAAATTCAATCGATTATTCTATTTCATTAAATTATGCTGTACTGAATTATGCAGCAAGACATAAAGACGAAGTGTTATTGAATATGTATCGAATGGGAAAAGCTGCTATTGAATCTGGCAACAAAGACAACTGGACCCTTTCTCCTAACAAAGTTGAAATGTTGACTGAGCAATTAAAGACAGAAAAAAGAGATACCCGTGTAGATACTGTTGCTTTACAAAATTATGCTAAAGTATATAAGGCTCCAGCATTAAGAGATCCTAGGGGGTATATTATTCCTGCAATTCAAACAAGTAGCGCCGTTGCCTTTGTGAATATTTTAATTCAAAGTGGTATTAAAGTACATCAAGCAACCAATGACTTTGTTGTGAATGGGAAAAATTATGCTGCTGGGTCTTATGTGGTAAGAACCAATCAAGCATTTAGAGCGCATGTATTGGATATGTTTGATCCACAGGATCACCCAAATGATTTTTTATACCCAGGAGGACCGCCAGTACGCCCTTATGATGCAGCGGGATGGACACCTGCATACACCATGGGTGTGGAGTTCGACAGAATCTTAGATGATTTTAACGGTCCATTTGAAACCATTCCTTATGGTCAAATTCAATATGCAAAAACGACTGTTTTTAACCAGGCTAATCGTGTCAATAAATTTTATGCCATCCAGTCTAATGATAATAATAGTTTTATTAAAATCAACGATTTATTAAAAGCGGGTAAAACAGTTTATAAAAATCAACAAGGATTTTATTTCGAAATGGCAGATGAATCAAAAGACAAAGAAACCATTGCTAAAGCAGGTTTAAATTTTGTTGCTGTAGAAAGCCTTCCTACGGATGCAATAAAAATTACTACATTAAAAATTGGATTATGGGATCGTTATGGTGGCTCTATGCCTTCTGGTTGGGTAAGATGGATTTTGGAGCAACACCATTTTGATTTTAAATTATTGTACGCAAAGGAAATCAATGCAGGAAATTTAAAAGACAAATTTGATGCCATTGTTTTTGTAGATGGTGCCATCCCTTCTGTGGTTGAAGGCCCGCCTTCTCCTTATGAAGAAAAAGATCCCAACCTAGACGAGATCCCAGCAGAATTTCATGCGATGGTTGGAAAAATAACTGCTGAAAAATCTATTCCTGCATTAAAGAGCTTTGTTGAAGCAGGAGGCACTGTGATTACAATAGGTTCGAGCGCCAACTTAGCATACCATTTTAAACTGCCAGTGAAAAATGCCATCACCGAAATGAATAACGGCAAAGAGCGCACACTTCCAGGTGAGAAATTTTATATTCCAGGAAGTATCTTACAAGTTGCGGTAGCGCCTGCTCTAAAAGCAAACTGGGGCATGAAAAATAAAGCAGATGTCTACTTTAACAATAGCCCTGTGTTTAAAGTACAACCAGATGCCATTGCAAATGGAACTATTACACCGCTTGCTTGGTTTGCATCAGATAAAACTTTGAGAAGTGGATGGGCTTTTGGACAAGCCTATTTACAAGATGGTGTGGCCGCATTTGAGGCAAAAATAGGAAATGGAAAATTATTTGTTTATGGACCTGAAATTACATTCAGAGGACAAACACATTCTACTTATAAAATGTTGTTTAACCAATTGTATAAATAATTATCTTAGAAAATTTAGGTCGATTATCATAGGCCATAAAAAAAGGAGCTACGATTGTAGCTCCTTTTTTATTAATCAAAATGGTTGTTCGATAGAAATACTTTGCTTAGAAAAATAATGTGGTCCATCTTCTGCGATATACAAACAATCTTCTAATCGAATACCAAATTCACCAGGAATAGAGATCGTTGGTTCATTGCTAAAGCACATGCCCACAGCTAAAGGTGTTTTATTGCCTTTTACAAAGTTGGTCCACTCATGTCCTTCTAAACCAATACCATGACCCGTTCTGTGTGGAAGCCCTGGTAATTTATAATTACTTTTAAATCCTGCTTTCTCAATCACTGCTCTAGCCGCTGCATCCACCACTTCACATGGTGCACCAATTTTGATTGCAGCAAATGCTGCGTTCTGTGCTTCTAGTTCTAAATTCCAAACATCAATTTGCCTTTGACTTGGTTTACCCACTACAATTGTTCTTGTGATATCCGAAGCATAGCCCTCAACACTTGTTCCTCCATCAACCATCACAATATCACCTTCGCGAATCACTTGAGGAGTAATACTTCCATGAGGCAATGCAGAATACTTACCCACTTGTACCGAAGCGCCGCCACTATAGCCTAGTTTTCTAAAAGCAGCACTGATATTGCCACTAAATTCAGACTGAGACATATCTGGACGAATGGTTGCAAAGGCTGCTTGGTATGCCTTAATCGTCACATCACTTGAATACTGCATCAAATCTAATTCTGCCTTTGTTTTATACATTCTACAACCAGCCGTAACTGGCGTTGCATCTACAATATCAAAACCTGTTGCTAATTTTTTAACACCATCCGCAATGAAAAAACGAACACGTTCTTCCATTCCAATTTTTTTATACTTAGTTCCTCTGTCTTTAATAATATTAAAAATCAAAGCGTAAGGACTTTCATGTTCTTCCCAGCATCTTACTTCATCACCAAATACGGGATTCAATAATTCCATCGCTCTGTCTTCTTCGAATTTTGGACAGACATAAGCAATAGGACCTTTTGCAGGGATAACAACACCAAAAGTTCTTTCACTTTGTCCCCATCGCATTCCAGTAAAATAAAAACATGATACCGTACCCTCTAAAAAAATGGCGTCTATTTTTTCTTGCTCCATAATGGATTGTGCCTTCGCTATTCTTTGCTTACGTTCTTCTACTGTAATGGGCACAACACCTTCTTTCATTGGCACTAAGTCCTCAATTGATTTTGGTAAGTTAAAATCGTATTGATTTGCCGAATCATTTGCGAACACCTTACCACTTAATCCTAATGTACCTGCAGTTAAAAATGCAGTGCTTAAAAATTTTCTTCTATTCTGACTCATAGTATTTTTATTTATTCAGTTTTTATTTTGTGGATCCTACCATATGTTATATCCTACCATGCGATGCCATAATCTTCTCCATGATTAGAACTACCTCCCCACATAGATCCATGTTTCCAATCAAATAAAATAGCATTGATTGGACCACTTGTGCGATCATCGAAAGTTAAATTATAACCTCTTGCTCTTAAATCTTTTCGAACCCACTCAGAAACATTATCATGTAATAAAATACTACCTGGTCTTGGTTTTCTGTCGGCAGTTTTAGAACCACCTAAAGAAAGCCAAAGTTGATTTGAATTTATATTCGCTGCTTCTGTTGCTTCTTGAACAGTCATGCCAAATTCAACCATATTTAAAAAAAACTGCAATAAATTTTGATCCTGTGTGTCACCACCTTGCACACCAAATGCCATATATGGTTTACCGTCTTTGATGGCTAAGCTTGGTGTTAAAGTCACTCTTGGTCTTTTACCTGGTGCAACTACATTGAATGGACCCTGTGCAGAATCCAATACAAAGCTTTGCATACGTTGACTCATACCTACACCTGTGTTGCCCGCAATGGTTGCAGGCAACCATCCACCACTTGGCGTGATAGAAACAATCCATCCTTCTTTATCTGCTGCTTCAACAGTGGTAGTACCTCTCCATAAACGATCCATATAGTCTGCATCTACTGGTAATTTTTCATTCGTATTCAAAGATGCAACAGTTCTTAAATCGTGCGCCGGTGCAAATCCAGTTTTATTTTTTGCAGTATCTACTGAAGGTTGAAATCCTTTTGCTTTAATTAAATTCATATAAGGATTTGTTTTTCCTTCGAATGGATAAGGATCTCCAGGACCTGCATTAGGATTGTTCTTAGTCATATCAATTTCAGCAGCTCTTTGTTTTGCATAAGCTTTACTTAACAAACCCGTCATTGGTTGGTTGGTTGCAAACTTTGGATCGCCATAATAAAAATCACGATCTGCAAAACTTAAATTCATTGCTTGATAAATGATGTGCATATAATCCGCAGAATTATAACCCATTTTTTTCAAGTCAAAATTTTCAACAATATTTAAAGCTTGTAATAATGAAGGCCCTTGCGTCCATGCTTGAAGCTTATAGACATCAATGCCTTTATAGTTCACCATCGATGGTGCTTCTTCTGTAGGGCTCCAGTTTTTTAAATCTTCTTTCGTAATCAATCCGCCTTGCTCTTGCACACCTCTTACAAATTCATCTGCAATATCGCCTTTATAAAAACGATCATATGCAGCCCAGATAGCCTCTTTACGCGACTTGCCTTGTTTCAATGCGGCTTGCTCGGCGTCTACCATTTTTTGTAACGTGTTCAATAAATCTTTTTGAACAAAAATTTCTCCAGCTTCTGGTGCTTCTCGTTTTTCACCTAAATGTGGTAACAAAACTTTTTTACTATATGGCCAAGTTTTGATCAAGTCTTTACCGCGCTCAATACTATTTGCAGTTTGTGCATCAATTGGATAACCTGCTGCTAGATCCATCGCTGGTGCCAATACTTCTTTTAAACTCATAGAACCATAATTTGCCAACATCAAACAAATACCTCCTGGTGTTCCAGGTGTAGTGGCTGCTAAAGGACCGTATTGTGGAGGATAATTAAAACCCTTGCCTTTATAAAATGCTGGCGTCGCACCTGTTGGCGCAAAACCCATTGCACTGATCGCAATTACTTTTTTAGTGTTTGGATTGTAGATCAAGGCCTGTGTTTCACCGCCCCAACTTAACACATCCCACATGGTACATGTTGCTGCAAGCATAGCACATGCAGCATCTACTGCATTACCACCTTTTTGAAACACCATTGATCCTGCAGTTGCAGCCAAGGGTTTGCCTGTGATAGCTACCCAGTCTTTCCCGTGTAAGGGTGGTTTTTGAGTTTGTTGTGCTTTTAGGTTTGATGCAAAAACGAATGAGGCAACAAAGAATAAAATATACTTTTTCATAGGTTCATTATTGATCCAATGAAAATACATTTTTTAGGTTGAATAAATAAAAATGAATGACAAATGGAGCAAGATTTAGTAAATTGAGTAGACAAAATAGTATTATGAAAAATATCCTTTTATTGATTGCCTTTGTTTTGACGTTGCTTCAAGCAAATGCACAAACTGCAGACTTTATTATCCGTAACGGAAAACTAATTGACGGCACAGGCAATCAATGGCAATATAAAGATGTGGCTATCAAGGGCAATCAAATTATTGCAATAGGTAATTTAAGTAATTGGAAAGCAACAAGAGAGATCGATGCAAAAGGCTTGATTGTAGCGCCAGGCTTTATAGATGTCCACGGACATTTGGAAGGTGGAGAAACCAGAAATCCATTGGCGAGTAATTTTTTATACGACGGCGTAACCACTGTGGTGACAGGAAATTGTGGCGGATCAGCTGAAAATTTAAATACCTACTTTAATCACTTGGATTCAATAGGAATGTCCATCAATATTGCATCCTTGATTGGACATAATACCATTCGCAAGCAAGTGATGGGTTCGGCCAATAGACATGCTACAGAAGCCGAAATGCAACAGATGGAAAAAATTGCAGCACAAGCCATGCAAGATGGCGCGGTAGGTATGTCCACAGGTTTAATCTATATCCCTGGTACTTATGCACCTACTGAGGAAATTGTAAGACTTGCAAAAGTTATAGCATCAAAGGGCGGCGTGTATGCATCACATATTCGCAACGAAGAAAATCAAGTAGTGGACGCGGTGAACGAAGCCATCCAAATAGGAAGAGCCGCCACCATACCCGTTGAGATTTCGCATTTTAAAATTAGTGGTCAAAATAATTGGGGCCGAAGTAAGGAAACAATTCCCTTGGTAGTGAATGCAAGAAAAGAGGGCATTGAGGTGACGATAGACCAATACCCTTATACAGCAAGCAGTACACAGCTTAGTGTCTTATTGCCAGACTGGGTTTTGTCTGATGGACAGGACTCTATTTTTGCAAGATTAAAAAATCCAAGCATTCGAAAAAAAGTAGCCAATGAAATCATTGGTATATTAAAAGAAAGGGGGATCAAACATTTTACCTACGCCGTAGTGGCTAATTATAGAGCAGACAGTAGTTATAATGGAAAAGATATCGAGGCCATTAATCTATTAAGAGGTAATAAACATACTGCATTAAATGAAGCAGAAACAATCATTCAAATGATGGAACAAGGTGGCGCACAAATGATTTACCACGGCATGACCGAATCGGATGTCAAAGCCATTATGCAATATCCATTTAATATGTTCGCAAGTGATGCAGGTATTGCAATGAAAGGGTATGGTAAACCACATCCAAGAGCATATGGCACCAATTCACGCGTGTTAGGAAGGTATGTTAGAACCATGGGCGTATTGAGTTTAGAAGAAGCCATTAGAAGGATGACCTCTTTACCTGCAAGTAAATTCAATTTAGCTAAGAGAGGTGTTTTACAAGAAGGCTACTTTGCAGACATCGTTGTATTTGATGCAGACGAGGTTTCAGACATGGCGACCTTCGAAGACTCACATCAATATGCAAAAGGATTTAAATATATCTGGGTGAATGGGGAGTTGAGTATGGACCAGGCGGTACAATTGCCTATAAAAAAGGGCAAGTCCATCAGAAAAAAATTATAAAAATGTTAAAATGTTAAAAAATTATTTAAATAGCTGATTATCAATTAAATAAATAAT
>CAIZLI010000254.1 GCA_903933765.1 uncultured Bacteroidota bacterium | reverse complement strand
TAATCAAAATGGGGTCTATGGCACAAAAGGTATAACATCCAATAGTAATATTCCAGGAGCTAGGTCTTACGCTCAAGCTTGGCTAGGAGAAAATGGCAAGCTATTACTTTTCGGCGGTCAAGGATATGATAAAAATGCTCAAATGAGTTATCTGAATGATTTATGGTCCTATAATTTAAATACCAATCAGTGGACTTGGATTGGGGGTAGTGATGTAATTGCTGCCACAGCCGTATATGGAGTAAAAGGAACAAGTGCTGCGAACAATACTCCTGGAGGAAGACATCAATCATTGACATGGAAAGACAGCAACAATAATTTGTGGTTATATGGTGGACAAGGTCGTGATAGAAATGGATCAACAGGATATTTGAATGATTTATGGAAATACAATTCTACCACCAATCAGTGGACTTGGATAAGTGGTAGTGATATTTACGGGCAACTTGGGGTTTATGGAACAAAGGAGTTGCCTTCCGTAAGTAATATTCCTGGAGCAAGAATTGCTGGTGCAGGTTGGAAAGACGCAAGCGGTAACTTCTGGTTATTTGGAGGCTTAGGATATGATAAAAATGGTACTCAAGGTTATCTTAACGAAATGTGGGGTATTGCTATTTGCGATAATTTCGTAAAGCCCACTTTTGATACTAATAAAAAGATAGTTTGTTTAACTGACACTATTACGCTTAGTATCACCAATAAACGAGATGGAGATTTATTTAGTTGGTTTTATAATAATGACAGTGATTCAACGTCCAATGAATTTAGCAAGAAATTTACTGACACCATGAATGTGTATTTGCTTAAAGCAAATACACTTGGTTGCGGTATTGTAAGTTCTGATACATTGAGAATTAACAAAACACCTGTTGCGCCTAGTATTACTAAAAATACAGATCAAACACTTTTAGCCAGTTCCAATAATTTGACTTGGTATAGAAATGGAATTAAACTTTTGGATACGACACAAAGGTTTTTGCCAGATTCTAATGGCCTTTATTCAGTTATCACAACTCAGCTTGGATGTGCGAGTTTAAAAAGCGCTAATGTACTTTTTATTTTAGCACCTTCACTTGATAGTATAAAACTTGGTAATAGGGTGGATACACTTTCATGGAGCGTGAAAGATGTAAGCAATTTGAAGTATTTTAAAATATATCGAGATACGGTGGCGTCACCAACTAAGCTCATTGATTCTGTTGCTGGAAACGCAAGAAGATATATTGATACTATAAATTTGCAAAATAATAAGAAATACTATTACAGAATTGTTGTTGGTGATAATAATAATGTTGAAAGTGCATTTAGTAACGAGCTAAATGTTACTCCAATAAATGCAAAACCAATAGCAAATAAATTGAGTAATAAAACATTATCAAATATTGGAGAATATAATTTTGCTAGAACAAGGATGAGTGGCGTTGGTTCAAAGGATAGTGATGGAAAAATTGTAAAATACGAGTGGTATGTAAACGATATTTATTTAAATAATTCAGACACAAGCCTTGTTTACGATTTCCCTCAAGGTACTACCTCTATTAAACTTCGAGTTACCGACAATGATGGCGATAAAGATAGTACCTCTTGTTTTATATCAGTAAATGCTAGTATTAAAAAATTTGCTGGGGGTATAATGGGCGGTATAAGTGCGCTATCTAAAGATATTATTTTCACTTCAGATACAACTTTATCACTTGAGTATGGTGCAAGTATATTTAAACTAAATAGAACTGGTGCAACCCAATTGCAACTTTATGTTAACTCTAAAATATTCAATACACCATCTTTATCTTCTGATTCCTCCATTTTCATCACAAATGGTAGTAACCTGAATGGTTTTAATAAATCTGGAGCATCATTATGGTCAACAATACCACTTGGAGGTCTAACTAAGGTAACACCTACGGTAGATTCAATACATAAAAAAATATACTTGGGTGTCAGCAATAATAACTTTTTTGCAATTGATTACAATACTGGTAAAACTTCATGGAACTATTTAAATGATGCACCAATTAATGCTTCAGCAATTATAACTGGTAATAGACGTCTTGCATATATTAGTCAAGCTGGAACATTGTATGGTTTTGATATTTCTAAGGATACAGTTATTACAGCTCCTAAATGGAAATTCTCTTTAGGTGAAACGGTATCAAAATCAGGTGCTGTAGATTTATCCAGTAATTTATATTTTGGTACAAATAAAGGGAACCTGATTAAGGTTAGACTAAACAATGACTCAACTATTACAAAAATTTGGACAACTTCAATTACTGACTCAGTTGAGTGTTCTCCAGTAATTGATGCAAATGGGTATGTATATGTAGGAACAAACAAAGGTAATTTTTATAAAATTGATCCAAATACGGGTGGTATAATTTGGACTTTTAAAAGTACAGGTGCCATTAAGTCTACACCTGCAATTACAGACTTTGGGACCATTATATTTGCTAATCAAAATGGGGATATTTATTCATTAGATACATTGAAGAATTTAAAATGGAAATATGAAGCTGGCTCGGCTATTTATGCAAATATTCTATATATTGAAAATATGGTTTATGCTGCTACAGTGTCGGGTAACTTCATTGGTATATATGACAACCCATCTACAGCATCAGTTTCAACGGTATTTAATAACGCCATTGCCAATTCTGGTTCAATTACGAATAATGCAACTACATTACCTGCT
>CAIZLI010000253.1 GCA_903933765.1 uncultured Bacteroidota bacterium | reverse complement strand
TGATGTATGTTCAAGAAGGGAAATTGAAAATAGATGATCAAGTGCATACCTATCTTCCTGAATTCCCATACAAAGACATAACTATTAGACATTTATTGAATCATACTCATGGGATGATTGAATACTTTGATTGGATCAATGATACGCTTAAAATAAAAGATACAATTGGGAATGATCAATTATTAGTCCTTCTAGCAAAGTATAAACCTGCTTTAAATTCAGTGCAAGGAGAAAAATTTAACTATTGCAATACGGGGTACGCTATTCTTTCCGAAGTGCTTGAAACAATCAGTGGTATGCCTTATGCTACATTATTAAAGTCAAAAATCACAAAGCCGCTGAAACTTGAAAACACCTATGTGCAAACGGTAAAAATGCCTAATTCCCCAAAAAACAGGGTATATGGTATGAAATTTAAAGATGGTCGATGGAATGCATTTGATCTTACCACGCTAGATGAAGTTGTTGGAGACGGCAATATTTATTCAACCGTGTATGATTTACAAAAATGGGATCAAGCATTGAGGGATGGAAAAATACTTAATCCAGCACTTTTACAAGAAGCTTATACCCCTGCCGTTGTGAAAGAACAACCAAAGATGGTGTATGGTCTTGGATGGATCATCAATGAGCCAGGAAAGAAAGTTTCCCATTCTGGTAGCTGGAATGGGTTTAAAAATAATATGGTGCGTGATTTACAAAATGGATATACACTGATATCACTGAGTAATGGAACAGCCGGAATAGCTTCTTACAAACTACTTGATCAATTTGAAAAAGCAATGAGCAATTTGCATCAATAATTTTAAAAGCCGTTTTAAAACATAGCTTCAAATGAAAAAAACTATTCTATTTTTAATGCTATTGCCATTGCTAAGCTTGGCGCAGCAATTTAACTCTGAACCAGTCCAAAATGGGGTTCGAATAAAATTTAATTCTCGTATCATGGGCGAGGAAAGAACAATCTGGATAAGGGTTCCAGCCTCCTATAATGAAGTATCCAGTTCCACTCAAACCTATCCTGTAGTGTATGTACTGGATGGCAAGTCGGCATTCTTCCCAGTCACTGGAGTTGTAAGTTTTATGAGCGAGAAAGACCATGTAAATTATCAAATTCCAGAAATGATTATTGTAGGCGTGGATACCGAAAATAGATTTCGAGACCTGACACCTAATGCATCAACAAGACAACCTAATGGAGAAGAAGCAAAAACACCAGAACAAAAACTCATGATGCAAGGCAGTGGTGGCGGTGAGCAATTCTTAAAATTCTTAAAAGAGGAAGTATTTACTTATGTAGAACAACAATATAGAACAAACCCATTTCGTATTTATATAGGACATTCACTAGGTGGCTTAACTGCTACTTATACTTTTTTAAAACATCCTGAATTGTTCAATGCGACGATATCAATTGACCCAAGCTTATGGTGGGATGGCGCAAAATATGTCGGCGAGGCGCCAGCTTTATTAAAAAACTTGCCTTCAGATAAAATGCGCAAGTACTATGTAAGTGTAATTGATTCTATTAGTTATGGAGGTCGTCTTCAATTTCATACGAATGCAATTTTTAATATCGGCAAGGCGATGGGAGCAGTAAATTCAAAAAATCTTCAATACAAAGTAGATTATATACCCAATACTGATCATTCTTCTATACCAATGTTGAGTTGGTACAATGGACTGCTGTATATTTTTGATGGCTACCACAAAAGTCATTTTGATTATATGAAAGACCCAGACTTAATTGAGTCTCATTTTAAAGAGATTGAGACAAAAATTGGTTTAAAAATGAATCCACCACAAGATATCTTTGAAATTCTTGTACATTATCTTACTTCGCCTGACCGATACCCAGATCCAGTGAAAGCAAGAAAAGTATTGAATATGGCATTGAAATATTATCCTGCATCTTCCTACTTTAAAGATAAACTTAAAGCTCTTGATACTAAATCATAAAAATATGAAACAAACTCTTTTTTTAATTTTACTATTTGCATGCCAATTGGCTAATGCACAAAACAAAATTGACAAAGTAAATAAATATCGCGCCCACAATGAAAATGCTATTTTAAAAGAATATTTTAGTCTTTTATCCATACCCAATTATGCATTAGATAAAGTCAATATTGATAAGAATGCCCTTTTCATTGAAGCCATGTTAAAGAAGAGAGGTATTCAAACAAAATTATTAGAATCAAATACTAAGGGAAGTCCAAAGG
>CAIZLI010000252.1 GCA_903933765.1 uncultured Bacteroidota bacterium | reverse complement strand
CCTAAGGCTGCTACAAATACTGGCAATGAAAAAAGTCCAATTTGCTTATTGTTCATACAAGAATTGATTGCTTACGCTTTTTTTGAGCGATGTGAAATAACTTTAATGATCAATGGTAATGTAGTGATACCAACAATCACTAATACAATGACTTCTAAATGATTTTTTAAATCAAAATTAAAACGAGCCAAAATCCATGACTGTAAAAAATACCCGGAACATAGCATACTTCCCACCCAGGCTACACAACCAATCACATTATAATACATGAACTTAGCTTTATCCATTTTTACAATACCCGCTAAAATTGGGCCGAATGTTCTTATGATAGGAATGAATCTTGCGATGACAATGGCTCTTCCTCCGTGTTTTTGATAAAATTCATCTGCTTGGATCAAATATTTTTTCTTGAAAAAAAGATTCTCTTTCCAATCAAACATGGTTGGACCTACTTTGTGTCCGAAAAGATACCCCACATAATTACCTAAGATACCTGCAGTAGAAATAAAAATAAAAAGAATGAATAGATTCATCCATTGATTATTAGAAGCATAAATTTCTGCAGCCAAGGGTGCGCTATAAATGCCTGCCACAAACAATAAACTATCTCCTGGTAAAAAGAAGCCAGCAAATAATCCAGTCTCTGCAAAAACGACTAATAAAATAAGCCAAAGTCCACCGTGCTCAATATAAAATTGTGGCTGCAACAACTGACTCCAATGAAATGCTTCTAATAATGTGATCATGCTGGATGGTATAAATTTAAACTTGTTGTGGTTCCGTTAATTCCCCTTCCCATTTGCTGACCGCAGTGGTTGCCAAACTATTGCCTAATACATTGGTTGCAGATCGGAACATGTCACAAAAATGATCGATTGGTAAAATCAATGCGATCCCTTCTGGAGGAATATTGAACATGGCACAAGTTGCTGTAACTACCACCAATGAGGCTCTTGGAACGCCTGCAATCCCCTTACTCGTTAACATCAAGACCACCAACATGGTTAATTGTGTTCCAACATCTAAATGAATACCATAAGCTTGCGCAATGGCCATACTCGCAAAAGTCATGTACATCATACTGCCATCTAAATTGAAGGAATAGCCCAAAGGCAAAATGAAAGAAACAATTTTATCCTTACATCCAAATCGCTCCAACTCTTCGGTTAATTTTGGGAAAACGGCTTCACTACTTGTAGTGCTAAATGCAATCACCAATGGTGTGGTAATATGTTTTAACAAAGAAGGCACACGATTTCTTAAAATCAAATAGCCAACCCCTAATAACACCACCCATAAAGTGCCTATGCCTACTAAGAAATACAATAAATATTTACCATAAAATAAAAAAATGGTTAAGCCCTTTGTTGCAATGACTGCTGCAATGGCGCCAAAAACACCCAATGGCGCGAAGTTCATCACATAACCCACCATTTTTAAAATGATATGCGCAACTGTATCCAATGCTTTAATAAATCCTTTTGCAGGTTCTCCAATGGCAGCAGCAGCTACACCAAAAAAGATACTAAAAATGACGATTTGTAAAATTTCATTGGTAGCCATGGCTTCGAACATGCTCTTTGGAAATACATGCTCCACAAAATTGATCACACTAAAGGACTGGGTCTTGCCCATTAAATCTTTCACGCCCGAGGTATCCCCTACTGATAAATCCAATCCTTCACCTGGCTTTAAAATATTCACTAAAACGAGTCCAATCAATAAACTAATCAACGATGCTGACAAAAACCACAATAAGGCCTTGCCGCCGACGCGTCCAACCGTTTTAAGATCTCCCAATTTTGCAATCCCTACTACCAAAGTTGTAAACACCAATGGTGCAATAATCATTTGAACCAATCTTAAAAAGATGGTGGTCAATAATTTGATGTTTTTTGCAAAAGCATCAATGGTTGCTTGGTCCTTACTTTCGTGAATAAAGTAGCCCAAAATAGCACCTGCCACCATGGCGATGACAATGTATACGGTTAGTTTGTTCGATTTTTTCATAGGTTGCTTAGTGCTGCAATATAACACATAAGTTCTAAAAAAATAGGCGTCCATAAAATTTGAGTTCACCCCTTATTTTTATCTAAAACCACTCCAATATTGCGAAAAAAATGCTACTTTTCAACTTAAATAGAAACCAATTATATTATGAGTTTATTTAGAAAGAAAGATTTAGCTGCGATGTTGGCTCAATCTGAAGACGGAAGTAAAGGCCTAAAAAGAACGCTTGGTGCAGGTAATCTGATTGCACTAGGTATTGGCGCCATTATTGGTGCTGGTTTGTTTGTAAGAACTGCTGCGGCAGCCGGTCAAGCAGCTGGTCCAGCGGTGACAATTTCCTTTATTATTGCAGCAGTAGGCTGTGCTTTTGCAGGCTTATGTTATGCAGAATTTGCTGCTATGATCCCTATTGCTGGTAGTGCTTATGCATACTCTTATGTAACTATGGGTGAATTAGTTGCGTGGATCATTGGCTGGGCTTTAATTATGGAATATGCCTTAGGAGCGGCAACCGTTTCTATCGCTTGGAGTGAATACCTCAATAAGCTGACGGGAGGCGCCATCCCTTATGAATGGAGCCATAGTCCATTTGAAAGCTTCACAGATAGCATGGGTGTGGCACACTCTGGTATCATGAATGCCCCTGCCTTGATTATCCTTTTAGCTTTAACTTTATTATTGATCAAAGGTTCTCAAGAATCTGCTATTGTAAATGCAGTGATTGTATTTATTAAAGTGGCAATTGTAATTATATTCATTGCTGTAGGTTGGCAGTTTATTAAGCCAGAAAACCATACACCCTATTTGATCCCTGCTGGTCAAGCTGCGGTAACAGATAGTGCTGGCAAAGTGATTGCAGATTATTCTGGTGCATTTAAACATGGCTGGGGTGGTGTACTCGGTGGCGCTGCCATTGTATTCTTTGCCTTCATTGGTTTTGATGCCGTGTCAACTGCTGCACAAGAAGCTAAGAATCCAAAAAGAGATATGCCTATTGGTATCTTAGGATCTTTAGTGGTTTGTACCATTCTTTATATCTTATTTGGTCACGTGTTAACAGGGGTTGCACCTTGGACAGATTTTGTTGATCCAGAAAAAGGTAGAGAAGCATCTGTTGCTTATGCCATTTCGACTTATATGACTGGATATGGCTGGTTAGCCACTGCCGTGACTGTGGCGATTTTAGCAGGTTTCTCATCTGTAATCTTAGTGATGTTGATGGGACAAAGCCGTATTTTTTATTCTATGAGTAAGGATGGTTTATTACCAAAAGCATTTGGCGATTTACACCCTAAATACCAAACACCTTATAAATCTAACTGGATCCTATTTGTATTTGTAGGTCTATTTGCTGCTTTCGTTCCAGGAAGCGTTGCAGGTGATTTAACAAGTTTTGGAACCCTATTCGCTTTCGTATTAGTAAGCTTAGGCATTTGGATCTTAAGACGTAAATCACCAGAAATGGAGCGTCCATTCAAAACACCATTGGTGCCATTGGTGCCTATCTTGGGTGCTGTGATTTGTTTGGCTATGATTTTCGCGCTAGACATGCAAACCCTTAAAGTAGCCTTTATTTGGATGATTTTAGGTTTATTTGTGTACTTCTTATATAGCAAGAAGACAAGTAAATTGAATAATTAATATCAATGATATTTAAATAAAAATAGTCCCGATTTTCGGGGCTATTTTTTTTGTGTTATTTTTACAGACTTAAAAGAACAATTATGGGAAGAATATTTGAAGTAAGAAAGGCGACCATGTTTAAACGCTTTGATCGTATGGCAAAGCAGTTTACCCGCATTGGTAAGGAAATTGTCATTGCAGTAAAAGCAAGTGGTCCTAACCCAGACGATAACCCTGCTTTAAGAAGATGTTATCAGAATGCAAGAAGTGTAGGCATGCCTAAGGACAGAGTAGAAGCGGCTATTAAAAGAGCCATGGGAAAAGATACTAGTAACTATGAAGAAATTTTATACGAGGGCTATGCGCCGCATGGCGTTGCCATATTGGTAGAAACAGCAACCGACAACCATGTAAGAACTGTTGCCAATGTAAAGAGTCATTTTAATAAAGGAAATGGTGCAATGGGTAATAGCGGAAGCGTAAGTTTTCAATTTAAAAAAATGGGTGTGTTTAAATTGAATCCAGAAGGATTGGTGATGGATGATTTGGAATTAGAATTAATTGACCATGGCTTAGATGAATTAGGAGAAAGCAATGACGATAATGGACATCCAATTATTGTTTTAAGATGTGCATTCACTGACTTTGGTAACTTACAAAAAGCGTTGGAAGAAAAAAATATCACTGCCATCTCTTCGGAACTAGAGTGGATACCAAGTACCACTGTACCTGTGTCAGATGAACAAGCAGAAGATATTAGTAAGTTAATTGAAAGACTAGAGGAAGACGAAGATGTGAATAAGGTATTTCACAATATGGGATAAATGCAAAGACTACGAAAACTGTAATCACGATATTATGTTTCATTTATGCGCAGACAAGCTCTGCGCAAAAATTGAATGTAAAAAATGCAAAGGAATATTGGAAAACAGAAAAGAAAACGCCCATTCTAAATGGCACTTTTTCAAAAGCAAATTATACTATACAAAATAAAATTGCGCCAAATTATTACACCACACAAACCGGATTTTTTTGCAATCAAGAAAGAGCATTGGAAAAGAAAACTAAAATTCCATTAAGGGTTAGGCTAGGCTCATTAAGTTATACGGAACAACTAGAAGGCTATTAATTCAAAAGTTTTAACCCACAATCCTTTATTCCGCAATCATATCCTTCACTACCTGAATCACTTCTTCGGTATTTGGCTTAGAGAAATAATCTCCATCACTTGCATAGGCTGGACGATGTGCTTTTGCAGATAAAGTTCTGGCACTTGCATCTAACCATTTATATCCACCCTGGACTTCGATTACTTGCTGATACATATAGGCAGTAGCGCCTCCAGGCACATCTTCGTCTACAAATAAAATTCGATTGGTTTTTTTAAGGGATGCCACAATTTGATGGTTGATATCAAAAGGTAACAGTGTTTGTAAGTCTATGACTTCACAATCAATCCCCATTGCTGCTAAACGTATCGCTGCATCTTCTACAATTCTTAAAGTAGAACCATATGTCACAATGGTGATGTCTTCACCCGCTCTTATGATCTCAGGCATCCCTAATGGCACAGTGAATTCGTTGATATTCGATGGCACTGATTCTTTTAATCGATAGCCATTCAAACACTCTATCAATAATGCAGGATCGTTGCCTTGTAATAATGTATTGTACATACCCACTGCTTGCACCATGTTTCTTGGCACACAAACATACATCCCTCTCAACGCATGAACGATCATACCCATTGGTGAACCACTATGAAATATTCCTTCTAATCTATGTCCTCTTGTTCTAATGATTACTGGACTACTTTGTCTTCCCACCGATCTGTAATGTAAAGTTGCTACATCATCGCTCAAGGTTTGTATTCCAAACATTAAATAATCTAAGTATTGAATTTCTGCAATTGGTCTCAAGCCTCTCATGGCTAAACCATGCGCTTGGCCCATGATGGTTTGTTCTCTAATGCCTGTATCAAAAATTCTATTCACACCATACTTGGCTTGCAATCCAGCAAAACCTTGATTCACGTCTCCAATATTTCCTAAGTCTTCGCCAAAAGCAACCACTTTAGGATTGTTTGCAAATAAATGATCAAAATATTGATTCAATACTTCGTACCCATTTAATTGTTTTGGATTTGCATCCATCAATGCTGGAACCACTGGCACATTCAATGCACTCTTTGGTCCCTCGTTGTATAAATGTTTACTATAATAAGGCGCTTGCTCTTTATAATAATCCGCTAATAATTGACTAATTGCTTTTGCATTAGGATGCGCTGGCACCTGTTCCAAAACAATATTCAAAATTCTAAAGAGGTCTCTCTTTAATGGTTCTTTGTTTGCAACCAATTCTTGCACCATGTGATACTGTGGCGTATCCTGCGCTAAACCAGCATATACTAAATCGGCTGCTGCTTGAATTTTTGATTTGATAGGCAAAATATATTGATCCCATGCAGCTTGTTTTTTATTTCGAACGTCTTGTTTTACTTCCGACTCTAATTGGTCTAAAGACTCAGCAGTAGCCAGTTCATTCAAGATCAACCAAGCACGCATTTGTTTATTACAATCCCAGTTTCTTTCCCACTCTAATCTTTCTGCAGATTTATACCTTTCATGGCTTCCACTTGTGGAGTGGCCTTGTGGTTGTGTCACTTCTTTCACATGAAATACAACAGGTGTATGGGTTGCACGCGTAAAAGCAATCCCTTCTTCAAAGATTTCGCATAGCGCTGCATAATCCCATCCGTTTACTGTAAAAATTTTGATGCCATTGGTGCCTGGTTTTTTTTCAAATCCAGCCAATACTTCTGAGATAGAACCTTTAGTCGTTTGCAATTCTGTTGGTACAGAAATACCATATCCATCGTCATATACAATCACCGCAAGCGGAACTTGTAATACACCTGCTGCATTGATGGTTTCCCAAAAATGTCCTTCCGATGTACTTGCATCACCAATAGTACAAAAACAAACTTCATTCCCTTCATTGGTTAAGCCAGCAAATGCAGGTTCTGGATTTGCATTTCTAAAAAATTTTGAGCCAAGGGCCAATCCAAGTCCTCTCACCATTTGTCCTGCAGTAGGTGCGATGTCTGCAGATACATTCAAACGATCTGTTAGTGGTAACCACTCCCCTTGCTCATTCACAAATGGGGTGCTAAAATGCGAGTTCATGTTTCGACCCCCACTATATGGATCATTTTCTACGTCTGCGTACAATTGTGCAAAATAATCAACCACATTAGATGTCCCTAATGCGAACATTAAAGTTTGATCACGATAATAGCCACTTCTAAAATCACCTTTTTGAAAAAATTTTGCAAGTGCAACTTGAGCGATTTCTTTACCATCGCCGAATATGCCAAATTTAGCCTTCCCTGTCAATACCTCACGTCTACCCAACAAACTCACTTCTCTACTTGCAAGTGCAGTTCGGTAGTCCTCTAAAACAGTTTTTCGAAATGCTTCAAACGAAAGCATGTCCTGATTAGATACAGCTTCTAAGTTGGATTCCATGCAACAAAAATAGGGGTCAAAATGCAATAAAAATCAAGATTGATATAAAATCAGTTAATTATTGAAATTTCAATAATTTAGAGCAGCATTTGACGGTCAGGGCTTCAATTTTGATACTTTGACTCAACCAATTACCATAATAAATAATATATCTATGAAGTACATTTTTACCCTCTGTTTTTCACTTGCCGCATTGTTTTGTTCAGCTCAATCGGGCGTTAAATTTGATAAAGCTGCACATAATTTTGGGAAGCTAACGAAAGGTGTTCACAAGTCTGTCATCTTCACTTACACCAATATCGACGCAAGACCCGCTGTGATCGAATTTGCCAATGCAGAATGTGGTTGCACCCAACCAGAATACGATCAGAAGCCAATTTTAAAAGGGCAAAAAGGAAGTATCAAAGTCACTTATACTTCGCCTACCGTTGGGGCATTCAGGAAAAAAGTAAATGTAAAATTTGCGGGACAAAAATTACCTGCTGAACTAGTTATTGAAGGAGAAGTTATAAAATAAATTATACTTATGAAAAAAAGCATTCAACTTTTTACAGTGTTGGCACTTATAGCTTGGAGTCAATTAATTCAAGCTCAGATAACACCAGCACCTGATAGAAAAGAAGGCCAAGGGCCTTATACCCAACTCATTATTAGAGGTGTGACCCTCATCAATGGCACAGGTGCACCACCATTCGGACCAGTGGATATTGTCATTGAAAAAAATAGGATTCAAAGAATCATTACTGTTGGTGCAGAAGGCAATCCAATTCAATCTTCAAGACGTCCAGTTTTAGCGGCTGGCGGAAAAGAGATTGACGCTTCTGGTATGTATGCCCTACCTGGCTTTATCGATATGCATGCACATATTGGTGGTAAAGAACAAGGTACTCCTGCGGAATATGTATACAAACTTTGGCTTGCACATGGTATTACCACCATTAGAGATCCGTCGGCTGGCAATGGGCTAGCGTGGGTTTTAAATGAGAAGAAAAGAAGTGCAGAAAATCAAATTGTTGCTCCTAGAATACTTGCTTATACTGCTTTTGGCATGGGCTCAAAAAAACCAATCAATACACCAGCCGATGCAATTGAATGGGTCAATGAAAACGCAAAAAATGGCGCAGATGGTATTAAATTTTTTGGTGCAGCACCTGATATAATGGAAGCAGCAATCAAGGAAAATAAAAGACTGGGCTTAAAGTCTTGTGCACATCATGCACAAACAGATGTAGCTAGATGGAATGTAGTCCAATCCGCTAAAGCAGGAATGACCAGTATGGAACATTGGTATGGCTTACCAGAAGCTTTATTTGAAAATAAAACGATACAAGATTTTCCAGCAGACTATAATTATACCAATGAACAAACTAGATTCGAAAATGCAGGTAAGTTATGGAAGCAAGCTGCAGCACCCTTTTCTGAAAAATGGAATAAGGTAATGAATGACTTGATCGCTATGGATTTTACATTAGATCCTACCTTCAATATTTATGATGCAAATAGAGATTTACATAGAGCTAGAAGAGCAGAGTGGCATGAAAGCTATACGCTCCCTTCTCTTTGGAGATTTTATGCACCTAGTAGAAATGCGCATGGCTCTTATTGGTTCAACTGGGGCACAGAACAGGAAGTTGAATGGAAACAAAACTATCGCCTATGGATGACATTTATAAATGAATATAAAAATAGAGGCGGCAGGGTGACAGCTGGTTCTGATAATGGTTTTATTTATCAAACATATGGTTTTGGCTATATTAGAGAATTAGAATTATTAAGAGAAGCAGGATTTCATCCTTTAGAAGTGATTCGTTCTGCAACATTATATGGTGCACAAGCACTAGGACTAGAGAAGGACTTAGGTACCGTAGAGCAAGGCAAGTTAGCCGACCTTGTATTAGTCAATGCAAACCCATTAAAAAATTTACAAGTTTTATACGGCACCGGTGCAATTGAATTAGATACTAAAGGGACAGTCATGAGAACTGGAGGTGTCGCATACACCATCAAAGATGGTATTCTTTACGATGCAAAATTACTATTAAAGCAGGTGAAGCAAATGGTTGATGATGCAAAAGAGAAAGAAAAGTTTAAAATCACACAACCGGGAATGTAAAAAAAATGCCCTCCGAAACCGGAGGGCATTTTATCTTAAAGGCGTTGATCAATTAGTCAACATCCCAGAAAATTTTAGTAGCTAACACATCAATTGTTCCTTGCGCTTTTACATTCTCACCATTAGAACCTAATTCAGTTCCAGGGTAGAATAAACGTGTAGGACGAGTTGAAGCAGAACCAACATAGTTGATTGACTGAGGCGTAACTGGGAAACCAGATTTACGATATTCAGACCATGCTTCTAAACCATTGAAGTTTGCAAGTGCCAACCATTTTTGATAAGCAATCGCATTCAATTTATTAGTAGATGCATTAAAATCAGATAAATCAACACCACTCGCTAATAAACGAGCTGCATCAGTTGAAACTGCTCCTAAAGCTCTGTATGACTCAGTCACACCAGCATCGAAGTAAGATTTAGCAGTACCAGTTAATGTAACACTAGCACCATAGCGTTGCTTAGCTTCAGCTAAGTTCAATTGAACTTCTGCTGCAGTCATCAATACCATTGGTTTATTGTACACACCTCTTACTAATACAGATGGGCCAGGAGCAGATGTAACTGCTGGTAAATAACCAGAGCTAGATCCCAATGGCACACCAACATAGTTGTCTGCAATTTCAGCTTTAGCGCTCACACCAGCGGTGGAAGTGCTCTCATTTCCAATCGCATAAGCAATACGCTTCATACGAGTTGTATCGCCTGTTGACTTTAAAGTATTGATAAAGAAAGCAGTGTTTCTTGGCCAGTTATTAAATGCTCTTCTTGCATTGGTCTCACTATAACCAT
>CAIZLI010000251.1 GCA_903933765.1 uncultured Bacteroidota bacterium | reverse complement strand
TGGCGGACCACTGATACTTTCTACCCAACGGTAATTGAGCAAGCCTGCATTTTTTAAACGCGTTAACAAAGGATACAATGTACCTTCTAGAATATGCAGATTGGCCGCTTTCATTTGCTCAACAATATCACTCGGATAAACTTCCCCTTGTTGAATGATGGACAATATGCAAAACTCCAAAACGCCCTTGCGCATCTGACTTTGTGTGTTTTGAATATCCATAATTATAATTTATACCACAAAACTAAGGTTATTTAAGGTACTATGCATCACATAGTACCAATTTTCTTAAGGTACTGTAAAAACAAAAACACTAAATAGCTGATAATCAGTATTTAGTGTTTTAAATAAATTTATAAACCGGCCTTTATAAGAGATAATTGGTTTAAAATAAGGATGAAAATCGGTACATGCTTATAAAATAAGTGCTATTAATACACGACTAATTCATAAAAATCTTCCGGTTGTAGGTATTGATTGGCCAAAGCTTGCAAGTCAGCCGGTTGGATCGCGCGTACCGTTTCGATGGTTTTATTGAAATAAGCGATGTCCAAATCGTTCAACAAATAAGTCTTCCAACGATTCATAATTTGGAATGGCCCATCTAAGTCCCCCAATAAGGCACCCAACATATAATTCTTCACCAATTTCAACTCAGCTTCGTCTATCTTTTCATTTCTAAGAATAGCCATCTCCTTATACACTTCCTCTATGGTTGCAGTGCAGACATCTTTTCCAGCATCCGTACTAATCATCCATGCGCATTCTTGCACATGATTTTGTAAATAACTATGTATGCCGTAAGTGTATCCTTTGTCTTCTCTAATATTGCGCATCAACCTTGATCCAAAAAATCCGCCTAATACATTATTCAACACTTGTGTTCCAGGAAAATCTGGATGGTGTCGATTGGGAAATCTTCTTGCCATTCTGATAGACCCTTGCACCGAACTAGCATCATTGACGATCGAATATTTTTTTGTTGTTGCAGAAATAATTGGATGCGCATAACTAGGCAATGCTTGTTGATTCAATGGCAAAGCACCAATGTACTTGTTCATTAAGCTTTGCATGTTTTTAGGAAACTTGCCCGCCATAAAAACAACTGCTTTACCATGCTTGTAAAAACGATCATAAAATTGTACTAGATCTTCGCGCGTAAGATTTTTGAATGAAGCTTCTGTAGAATAGGTGCCGTAAGGATGTGCAATACCAAACAAGTATTCATCGATCAATCTATTGGCAATAAAATCACTCTTCTTTAAATTCAATGTTAATCTTTGAAGTTGATTTTGTTGGTAGATCTTTAATTCTTCTTCCGAAAAATTAGACTCTGTAACCAATTCACTCACCACAGGTAAGAGCGCTTCAAAATGTTTTGAAAGCGTATGTAAATTAATGGTCGCTGTTTCATTGTAACAAGTTCGATTCACATATGCGCCATAAAATTCAAAATGGTCGTTTAACTCAAAGGCCGTTTTTTGATGCGTCCCATTTTTTAATAAAAAATTAGTCGCTGCTGCAACCCAATTTTTTTCTTCATAGCAATTGCCTGCGAAAAAAACTAAGTCCATCATCATCACTTCCTCTGCACCTCCTTCGTAACTATACACTTCTACCCCATTGTCTAATGTGAAATGCTGGTAGGGTTTTAATTGGATATCAAAATCAACGGCATCCTTGATCAACGGCGCTTTTATTCTGTCTAATGCCATATTTTAATTTTTACTGTAATAATATAAAGTGTTTCTATTGCGATCCTGGAAGATGGCATTGGCGGTCGCTTGTATTCTTTCTGGTGTGATGGCTTGATACTTCTCTAATTCTTGATTCATCATTTCTGCGTCGCCTAATAATTCATAAAAAGCCAAACTATGCGCACGGTTCATGATACTCATATCCTCAAAACAAATAATACTTTCTGTTTTATTAATCACTTTTTGTACTTCTTTCTGAGGCAGTAATTCTTCTTTGATTTTCTCTACTTCTTCTAACACGGCCTTTTCTGCAACAGCCATGCTCACGCCTTTCACCAATTTGCCTTCAATCACCAATAAGCCTGGATCTACCGTGCCAAAATGATAACAATCTATGGAAGAAAATAATTGTTTCACTTTAATCAATTGCTCATACAATCTTGCAGAAGCACCTCCACCTAAAACTTCGGTAATCAAATCTGTCTCATGGTAGCCTGCATCAAATCTTCCACCCATATGCCATGTCATCATCAACATATCCATGGGCACATCTGCATGCACTTCCAATGACCTCATTTTTTCTTGCACCGGTTCCTTTGGTAAATTTCTATGATACGCTTCGCCTGCAGGAATCGGACCAAACCATTTTTCCGCTAATATTTTCACTTGTTCCGTAGTGGTGTTTCCAGTCACGACAAGGATCGCATTATTGGGTCTATAAAATTTAAAAAAGAAATCTTTTACATCTTGCATCTTTGCATTTTCCACATGGGATAATTCTGCACCAATCGTCATCCATCTGTATGGATGATTGGTATACGCCAATGCACGCATTTTATGCCATGCATCCCCATATGGTTTATTGATATAGTGTTCTTTAAATTCTTCGCAAACTACTTTTCTTTGCACTTCTAAACTCTTCTCGCTAAAAGCTAGTGATAACATACGATCACTCTCTAACCAAAAAGCAGTTTCTATATTTTCGGCAGGTATTTGACAATAATAATTAGTCAAGTCATTGGTGGTGTAAGCATTGTTTTCTCCGCCGGCTCTTTGTAAGGGTTCATCATACACAGGTATGTTCACACTGCCTCCAAACATCAAGTGTTCAAAAAGGTGCGCGAACCCAGTCTGTGCTGGATTTTCATCCTTGGCGCCAATATTATAAAGTACATTCACTACTGCCATCGGCGTGCTTGTATCTTGATGCACAAGCACCTTTAATCCATTGGCTAACTGAAATTTTTCAAATTGTATCATAAGGACCACAAAAATAAGCTTAAAACGCACAACCATTTGACGTAAAGGTTGTTTAATTAGTAACTTCGCACCATTAATTGAAAATTATGCAATTAGAGCAACTTTATCAGAAAGCACTGAATTTTGAGTACCTAACTAAGGAAGAGGGTATGTTCCTTTTCGAAAATGCCCCTTTGGCCGAACTAAGCTATGTGGCAGATACCCTAAGAAAAAAACAAGTACCCCATGGTAAAGTGACTTGGC
>CAIZLI010000250.1 GCA_903933765.1 uncultured Bacteroidota bacterium | reverse complement strand
GGTACAGATTATGTAGAGTTCTATGTGGGTAATGCGAAGCAAGCAGCACATTATTATAAAACAGCATTTGGATACCAAGATTTTGCATACAGCGGACCAGAGACAGGCGATAAAGAAAAAGTTTCTTATGTTTTAATGCAGGATAAAGTAAGACTTATTTTAACGACGCCTTTACATCCTACCTCCGTGATTGCGGAACATGTGCATACACATGGGGATGGGGTAAAAGCCATTGCATTGACCGTGCATGATGCATATGATGCTTTTGAGCAAACCGTGAAAAGAGGTGCAAAGCCATATATGCAACCAAAAACAATGCAGGACGAAGATGGTGAAATTAAAATGAGTGGTATACATATTTATGGAGATACAGTGCATTTATTCATTGAGCGAAAAAATTACAAAGGTGTTTTTATGCCAGGATTTAGAAAGCATGAAAGCAACTATCAACCAACGGCAGTTGGACTTAAGTACATAGACCATTGTGTGGGGAATGTGGGTTGGAATCAAATGAATACCTGGGTGAGTTTTTATGAGGATGTCATGGGCTTTAAAAATATTTTGACATTTGACGACAAGCAAATTTCAACAGAGTACTCTGCGCTTATGAGTAAGGTGATGAGTAATGGGAATGGATTTGTAAAGTTTCCTATCAACGAACCAGCAGAAGGAAAAAAGAAATCACAGGTAGAAGAGTATTTAGATTTTTATAAGGATGCAGGTGTACAACATATTGCGATTGCCACAGATAATATTGTGGATACAGTGACGCAATTGAGTAGTCGTGGTGTAGAGTTTTTAAATATACCATCCACCTATTACGATGATTTATTAGATCGCATAGGACCTATTGACGAAGATGTAGCACCACTAAAGCAATTGGGCATTTTAGTAGACAGAGATGATGAGGGTTATTTATTGCAAATTTTTACCAAGCCAGTCGAAGACAGACCAACTTTATTTTTTGAAATCATACAAAGAAAAGGTGCAAAATCTTTTGGTGCAGGCAATTTCAAAGCGCTATTTGAAGCACTAGAAAGAGAACAAGACCTAAGAGGTAATTTATAGTAAGTTCGGATTAATCAAAAGCCATTTCTGGGATCTCACCTTCAATGATGAGTTTTCCCAGCGTGGCTTTTTTAATGTCCTCAACAGAAACACCTGGTGCCCTTTCTAGTAATTTAAATCCACCTTCTGGCAAAACAGCAAGGACAGCTAGTTCTGTCACAATTTTTTTAACGCAACGAATGCCTGTGAGAGGCAGGGTACAATTAGGTAATAATTTACTTTCACCATTTTTATTGACATGCTGCATGGCCACAATAATATTTTTTGCAGATGCTACTAAATCCATTGCACCACCCATGCCTTTCACCATCTTACCTGGAATTTTCCAGTTGGCGATATCTCCATTTTCTGATACTTCCATTGCACCTAAAATAGTTAAATCAATTTTTTGTGCATGAATCATACCAAAGCTCATAGCAGAATCAAATAAAGCAGCACCAGGTAACATCGTGATGGTTTGTTTACCTGCATTGATCAAGTCAGCATCTACATCAGCTTCTGAAGGGAAGGGCCCCATGCCTAATAGTCCATTCTCTGATTGAAAACAAACAGCAATATTTTTTGGAATATAATTGGCTACAAGTGTAGGGATGCCAATGCCTAAATTCACATAGGAATTATGTTGTATCTCTTTTGCAATTCTTTTTGCGATGGCTTCTTTATCTAACATGGAATATAAATTTGATGCATCAATTATTTTGAAACTGTTTTTTGTTCAATGCGCTTTTCGTAATGACTACCCTGAAAAATTCGATGTATATAAACACCGGGCACATGGATTTGATTTGGGTCTAGTTGGCCTGGCGCTACTAATTCCTCTACTTCCGCAATGGTTATTTTACCAGCCATCGCCATCACTGTATTAAAATTTCTAGAAGTGGCTTTAAAGATTAAGTTACCAGCTGTATCGCCCTTCCAAGCTTTTACAATTGCAAAATCAGCATTGAAAGCAGTTTCTAATAAATAATCTTTCCCGTTAAAATTTCTTACTTCTTTTCCAATCGCCACTTCTGTTCCAATCCCTGCTGGTGTAAAAATGGCAGGCATGCCATATCCAGCAGCCATGCACCTAAAAGCCAATGTGCCTTGAGGGATCAGCTCCACATCAAGTTCACCAGATAACAATTGTCTTTCGAATTCTGCATTTTCTCCCACATAGGAAGCAATCATTTTTTTGACCTGTTTTTGATGCAGCATTAAACCAATCCCAAAATCATCCACCCCTGCATTATTCGAAATACAAGTAAGATTGTTCACACCTTTTTTGACAAGGGCAGCGATACAATTTTCTGGAATTCCACATAATCCAAATCCACCTAACATAATGGTTTGTCCATCATTTAAATCGGCGATGGCTGCTTCTGCATTTTTGACCTGCTTATTAATCATCATAATTGTAATAATAATGAGCTAAAGATAAGATTTGTACGCTTGATACTATCAATATCAACCGGCTCATTTAGAAAATCTATTGGCACCCTTATTTGCCGAATGCCAATAAGGCTTATTGATATTAAGTATAAATATGGCTTATAACTGTATTAATTTATTTTATTTAGCTTAAATTTAAAATAAAAAAATTATGAATCATTTTTTAATCACGACAGTTTTACTGACTTGTATGCATAGCTTAATTTTAGCACAAGCGCCATCTACATCTTTGAATGATAAATACACCAAAGATGTAAGCACCGAAAAAGCGATTATAAGTGCATTGTACGAAGTGATCTCTGGCGAACCTGGTGAGGCTCGTAATTGGGAAAGATTCAAATATCTTTTTGCGAAAGATGCTTTTTTAATTCCAACAAATAAAAACACTGCAGGAGTGTATGGTTATAGATCCATGACCCCAGATGATTATATCACCATGTTTAGTGCCCGCGTCAAAACTGGTTTCTTTGAAAGAGAATTAAAACATGAACTGGTATCATTTGGAACCATTGCGCATGTATTTAGTACCTACGAAACTAAGGAAACCAAAAACGGACCTATCACCAACAGAGGAATCAATAGCATACAGCTATTCTATGACCAAAACAGGTATTATATCATGAACATATTTTGGTGTGCAGAAAGCTTGGGCTTTAGTTTACCT
>CAIZLI010000249.1 GCA_903933765.1 uncultured Bacteroidota bacterium | reverse complement strand
TAAGTTATTGATAATTTATTTTATGCCAAAATGTTAAGAAAAACACAAATCCATTTGAAGGATTATTAGTTTCTTTGCACTACTAATTAAAACAACAACTATGCTTAGTAAAAAATTACTACAGTTTACAATCGCAATGCTTCTTTTACCAGCTTTGACATTTGCTCAAAACACCACTGGTAGCATCAGCGGATCTGTAAAAGCTGACAATGGTGAAGTGCTTGTCGGTGCAACAATTTCTGTGTTACATGTACCTACGGGAACAGTGTACAATGCACAAACAAGAAAGACTGGTTTTTTTGATGTAAGTAACGTGCAACCTGGTGGACCATATGCCGTAACTATATCTTATGTAAACTACCAATCAGAAAAGAGAGAAGAAATCTATGTATCATTAGGTGATGCGGTTAGATTAGATATCATCTTATCTTCTAAAATTGACAAATTAAAAGATGTCACTGTATCTACTACAAAAAGAGGTTCAGATTTATCAGTTAGAGGTGGAACACAAACTATCATCGGTCGTGATAAATTAGACAACTTACCTACTGTAGGAAGAAACGTTCAAGATTTCTTACGTTTTACACCAACTGCAAAATTTGTTGGAAGTAATGGTGATTTAGCTGGTGTGTCTATCGCTGGTCAAAATAACCGTTTCAACTCTTTATATATTGATGGTGCTGTAAACAATGACCAATTTGGTTTGAGTGCAAGTGGTACCAATGGTGGACAAACAGGTGTTGGTCCAATTTCAATCGATGCGGTAGATCAGTTCCAAGTAATGGTTTCTCCTTTTGATGCGTCTATCGGTAACTTTACTGGTGGTGGTATCAACGCAACAACAAAAGGTGGAACAAACAAAGTAACTGGAACAGTTTACTCATTTACACAAAATCAAAACTTAACGGGTAAAACACCTACAGGTGCGAAAGAATTAGCAACTAAGTTAAATCCATTCTCTGCAAAGACTATGGGTGGAAGTGTTGGTGGTGCCCTTGTTAAAAATAAATTATTCTATTTTGTTAACTTTGAATCAATTGAAAACGAAAGACCACAACCTTTTGATATCAGTGGCTATAGAGGTACAAGTGGAAAAGCAGATATTGACAAATTAGTTGATTTTGTAAAAACAAAGTATGGATATGATGTGGGTGGTTACCAAGACAATGCTGCTTCTACAAGTGCAAAAAGATTGGCGACTAAATTAGACTGGAATATCAATCCAATGAACAAGTTCAGTTTATCATACCGTTACAATGAAACAAGTACATTTGCTACTTCTTCATCTAGTTCTTCTAGAGTGAACTTCTATAATAACGGTGTTTTATATCCTAATAAAACCAATTCATTGTCTGCTGAATTAAAAACAGCATTTAAAAATGGTTCTAGTAATAAAATGTTACTTACTTACACAGATGTAATGGATGACAGAAACCCAATTGGTGACAAATTCCCACGTGTGACCATCTTAGATGGTGCAGTTGGACAAATGATTTTTGGTTCTGAAGAATTCTCTACAGCCAATTTATTAAAGCAAACCAACTGGAACTTCTTAGATTTCTACAAGTTCAATGTGAATAAGCATGCATTTACAGTGGGTGTGGATTTTGAATTGAGTAAGTCTTACAACGTATTTATTCGTCAAAACTTTGGTTCTTACCAATTTGGTTCTTTGAATGACTTTTTAACTGAAAAAGCGCCAATTCGTTATGACCGTTCATTTGCATTGTTAGACCAAACAACGGGTGATAATACTAAATCAGCAGCTAGTTTCTACACTGGCAGAGGAAGTGCTTTCATCAATGATGAAATCAGATACACAGATAATTTAACTGTGAATTATGGTGTGAGAGCAGATTATACTAAATTCTTATCTACTCCAATAGAAGATTCTTATTTCAACTTCAACACTGTTAGATTGTATGATTTTAATGGCGCTAGATCTGGTACAATTCCTGATCCAAGAATTTCTATCTCTCCAAGAGTTGGATTTACTTACAAGATGCCAGAAGAAAATATCACAGTTCGTGGAGGATTGGGTATGTTCACAGGACGTGTTCCTTTGGTATGGCCTGGTGGCGTATTCAACAACAACGGTCAATCAGTTGGAGGTCTTTCTATCTTTACTGCATCTGATATCGCAAAATTCGGTATCAATTTCAGACCTAATCCATTGGGTCAATACACTGCTGCTGATTTAGGT
>CAIZLI010000248.1 GCA_903933765.1 uncultured Bacteroidota bacterium | reverse complement strand
CAAAATCTAGACCCCCTCACGGTTTACATTGGATTGGGGAACACACTTTAGAATAATCTAAAGTGTTTTCCCAAATCCAATTTAAACCTTGAGATGTACTAGATTTTGCAAATGGATCAGGTTTGGTTGCACCTCTATACAATAAGGTAACACCTTTATAATAGGACTGTTGATAATTATCAAGATCAATACCGATATAGGTCTTGAATGATAAATCAGGTAGGATATTATACTTAAGATAACTATTACCAAATATTCTAAGGTTACGTATATTCTCCTTAATTGCTTCCATTGTTGCCAATGGATTATTCGCAGTAGTCATGTAAGCCCCCAATTGATTTTGGTTATCAGACTGATTGATACTTCCATCAGGCAAATAAGGCTTAATTACTGGAGAGTGCACCATTGCATCATAAATGATTCCTGGAGGCAAGGCGAAATAAGGACCGTTGGCTGGTAAACGATTGTTATCTGTAAAAGCAATATTTACACTAGAACCAATTTGTAATTTAGAAGAAACATCATCCACTACATTTGCTCTAAATGTATAACGATCAAATTTAGAACCTTTAATCGTACCCTCTTCTGTATAGTATCCAGCTGAAGTATAATAGGTCATATTGTCTTTTCCACCACTCACAGATAAATTATAATTAGAAACCATCCCTCTTGAAAGTACTAGTCCAAGCCAATCTGTGTTCGTTCCATCCCAATTGATGTATTTTTCTGGGATTAAGAAATTCGCCTGTGTACCTCTACCAGCATTTGTATTTGGATTATAAAGCGCATTGTATGTTTTACTTGCAGGATTTGTAGGATCGTTGGTTTGTAAATAGTTGTTGTTTCTGGTTTCTTTTGTATACTGGATTAATTCTTCTGAGTTCATTAGCTCTGGCAAATTCATTGCTTCATTGACACCTGTATAAGCATTGAATGAAACTTGTTTTCTATTTTTTAATCCTTTTTTAGTCGTTACCATGATTACACCATTCGAACCTCTTGATCCGTAGATACCAGCTGCAGAAGCATCTTTTAATACTTCGATAGATTGTATATCATTAGGATTGATTGTTGTGAAAGGGTTAATTTTTGGAACCGTATACGCCTCTGTTCTTTGTCCAATATTTTGTTGTAAACCTGAATTGCTTGAAATTGGTAACCCGTCAATTACATATAAAGGATCATTTCCAGCAGAGATAGATGCAGAACCTCTAATTCTGATCACTGGTGCCGAACCTGGTTCTCCAGATGGAACAGAAACTTCTAAACCCGCTACTCTACCTTGAATGGCATTTTCAAAACTACTTACCGCAATCTCTTTAAGTTGAGATTCGTTGATACTCGCAATGGCGCCGGTAATTTCTTTTCTTTTTTGTTTACCATAACCTACCACGACCACTTCATCTAAGGCCTTTAAATTTGATTTTAATGCCACGTTTAAATCACTAGACTTGCTTGCAATTACTTCTTTATTTGAATAACCAACATAGCTAAAAACTAAGGTATTGTTGACTGATGCCAATTTGATTTGATACCTACCATTGTCATCTGTGATTGTTTTAAGCGTACCGCCCTTCACGGTCACACTTACTCCTTTAAGTGGCTCGCCATCTTCAGAAGCCCTAACAACACCTGTAATTAAAGTGTCCGCAATGGCATAAGAAGTAGCTGAATAATTATCAGTTATTTTATTTGAGATGACAATATTTTTATCATCAATTAATTTCCAAGTAACTGGGAGGCCATCTAGAATTTTGTTCAAAATCACTTCGACATAAGCATCTTTGAATTGCGCTGTCACTTCTTTGTTTGCAGGCAATACATCGTTACTATAAAAAAAGCGATAGGATGACTGTTTTTCGATCATTTTAAAAACAGTGTGTATATCAGATCTTTCTGAATTCAACGAAATCTTTTGCTGTGCAAAATTTTTCGCAGAAAGCTGAATAGAAATGATAATTAATAAAAATCCAATTTTAATCCCTCTACCTAGAGAGGAAAGAAATTTTGTAATTGGAAAAGATTCTTTTTTTTCCATAGTTTTTCTTTTATTGGTTATTGT
>CAIZLI010000247.1 GCA_903933765.1 uncultured Bacteroidota bacterium | reverse complement strand
TCAATTGACCAAAGAACAAACTGGACATCTTGAATTTGCAATATTCAATGCGGAGACAAAAAAATCGGTGGATGGATGGTTCTTGAATTTTTTCCCTTTTCAATATTTCACGACTATCTCGAATGAGATTTTTGAAACCGAATTTCCTTTTACAGTGCCGAATGATTATAAAGGAAAGTTCAGCATCGAACTAGTTGCAAAAGTAGACAGCATAAAAGATAGCATTCGCATTGATATTTCCACTTATATTAAGCAATAATATTGGAGCAAGTAAACGCGCATAAAAAAGTAGACTACTTAATCATTGGTCAAGGCCTTGTTGGTACCTGGTTAAGTTATTATGCTTTAAAAGCTGGTAAAACTTGTATGGTCGTGAACGATAGCCATACTGCTGCAGCATCACAAGTAGCAAGTGGGGTGATTAATCCAGTGACTGGAAGACGTATAGTGCAAACATGGATGATCGATACATTTTTACCATTTGCTTTAAAAGCCTATTCGGATTTAGTAGTGCAATTAAATGCACCGATTGTTAAAGAAGCACCAGTGGTCTTGATTCATACTACCTTACAAATGCAAGAAAGTTTTGAATACCGTTACGAACATGAGAATGTGTACTTGCAAAAAAATAATGCTGCCGATTTTGAAGCATTCATGCACGCCCCTTTTGGAACAGGACAAATCAATCAAACGGTTTGGATAGATCTAAATTTAATGATAGCAGGATGGCGTCAACAATTAATCAACAATGCGCAATACATAGACGCCAAATTTGATATAGCAGATTTACAAATCTCCAACGAAGGCGTTACCTGGAATGACATAGATGCAGATCGTATTATTTTTTGTGATGGCATAGGAAGCATGGAAAATCCATATTTTAAAATGTTACCATTTGCGCCTAATAAAGGAGAAGCATTGATTGTTGAAATCAAAGACCTGCCGAATCAAGCCATCTATAAAAATAATGTAACGATTGTCCCTTGGAAGGATCAATTATTTTGGGTGGGCTCTAATTATGAATGGGAATTTAAAGATGCCAGCCCAAGTGAGGATTTTAGAACAAAAATAGAAGACGCACTCACGCAATTATTAAAAATTCCATTTACTGTGGTGGACCATCTAGCAGGCATCCGCCCAGCAAATCAGGAACGAAGACCTTTTGTGGGCTTACATCCTAGCTATCCCGCCATAGGTATTTGTAATGGGATGGGCACCAAGGGTTGTTCTCTAGCACCCTATTTTGCGCATCAATTCATTGAGCATTGTGAAAAAGGTTTGGCCATACATCCCGAAGCAGGTTTGGAGCGTTTTGAACAAATTTTGAAAAACAAGCTAGTACGAATTAAAATCTGTTAATAATTTTTATCTTTAAATTCGACATCAATTTTTTATAATTTATCCCAGCTAAAAAATGAACCAAGCACAACAAGACTATTACAATATTCCCATTAAGTATCGTAGGATGGAAAACCTGCATATTGTATTTTGGATTTTTAAAGATATTGGTTGGTGCATGGGATTTGCTTGGTTGGGAATTTCAATGATTATCCCTACCCTCATTATTTCAAGTATCATTGCTTGGAGAACTAGACAAATTGTTTCAGAACTTTGTCATAATCTTGCGATCACTGTTTGGATTTCTGCGAACTCATTTTGGATGTGCACCGAATTTTTTGGCGTGGATCATC
>CAIZLI010000246.1 GCA_903933765.1 uncultured Bacteroidota bacterium | reverse complement strand
TTTGCTTCTCTTTAAAGATCCATTTCCGGATACTGCCATGGCATTAAAATTTTACTTGTTCGCACTGCAAATGTAGGGTTTTGAACGCTAAAGACTTACATTTGCAGAGGTCGAATTATACCCAATTTTGTTAAAAATAGGGGGTATGGTGGGCCGGTAGATTCAAAACCGAATAATTACAGATTTTTAAGAAAATTTAGCAGATGGAGTATCAGTTTAAGACGATCGAAAAAAAATGGCAAACGAGCTGGAAAAATCAAAAGGCCTATCAGGTTTCCAATCAAAGCAATAAGCCAAAATGTTATGTCTTAGATATGTTCCCTTATCCGAGTGGGGCAGGCTTGCATGTGGGTCATCCTTTAGGCTATATTGCTTCTGATATTTATAGTAGGTATAAAAGATTAAAGGGGTTCAATGTTTTGCACCCAATGGGGTATGATGCTTTTGGATTACCTGCAGAACAATACGCCATTGAGCATGGGGTGCATCCTTCAAAAAGCACCCATAGCAATATTGATAATTTTAGAAGTCAATTAGACAATATTGGATTTTGTTATGATTGGGACAGAGAAGTAAGAACCTGTGACGCCACTTATTATAAATGGACACAGTGGATTTTTTTGCAATTATTCAATAGTTATTTTGATCGTCATTTAAATAAGGCCAATCCAATTAGTGCATTGGTGAAAGCATTTGAAGCGCAAGGTAACTTGCAACATATCTGCCCTGCTGATCCTGATTTAAATTTTACAGCAGCGAACTGGAATAGTTGGGATGAAAAAGCCCAGCAAGATGTGTTGATGCAATATCGATTGGCGTTTTGTGGTTTTGGTGAAGTGAATTGGTGCGCTGCATTAGGCACGGTATTGGCCAATGACGAAGTGATCAATGGATTTAGCGAAAGAGGAGGACATCCAGTAGAAAAAAAGAAATTGCGTCAATGGTATTTACGCATCACAGAATATGCGGATCGTTTATTAGCAGGCTTAGACACCATCCAATTTAGCGATGCAATGAAAGAAATGCAAGCGAATTGGATTGGCAAAAGTTATGGTGCAGAGATTGATTTTAAAGTGGCGGATCAAAAAGCAGTGCTTACTGTATATACCACAAGACCTGATACCGTATTTGGAGTAGATTTTTTAGTCGTCGCGCCAGAACATGCATTGATACAAGAGATTGTGCCTGCATCCCATCAACAAGAAGTGAACGACTATATCGCATATGTGAAAAGCAGAAGTGAGCGTGAGCGTATTGCAGAGAAAAAAATTACAGGCTGTTTTACAGGCGCTTATGTGGTGAATCCGTTCAATCAACAACGCATTCCAATTTGGATTTCTGAATATGTACTTGCAGGATATGGCACAGGTGCGATTATGGCGGTGCCTTGTGGGGATGATCGTGATTTCAAATTTGCACAACATTTTAATATTCCAATTACCAATATCATTGGAGATGCTTATGACGGCACTGCTGCCAATCCAACTAAAGATGGGGTATTAAGTAGTAGTGATTTTTTAAATGGGATGATTCAAAAAGATGCCATTGCCATTGTGATCGAAAAATTAGAAGCAATGGGTATCGGGAAAAAGAAAGTCAATTTCCGTATGCGTGATGCTGCATTTAGCAGGCAACGTTATTGGGGAGAGCCATTTCCAATTCAATGGAAAAATGGGATTGCTTATCCTTTATCAGAAAGCGAGCTGCCTTTATTATTGCCTACTGTCGAAAACTATGGACCAGGTCCAGACGGAGAAGGGCCATTGGCGAATATCGAAGACTGGAAGGCCAATCATTTTGAAACCAATACCATGCCGGGTTTTGCGGGAAGCAGCTGGTATTTTTTAAGGTATATGGATCCGCATAATACCACTGAATTTTGTGATCGAAAAGTGAGTGATTATTGGGGTCAGGTAGACTTATATATTGGTGGAACAGAACATGCTGTAGGACATTTATTGTACAGTAGGATGTGGACCAAGGCCTTGTACGATTTAGGACATATTGGTTTTGATGAACCCTTTAAAAAATTATTGAACCAGGGAATGATTCAAGGAAGTTCCCGTTTTGTATATCGTAAAAGAGGCACACCCGTTTTTGTTTCTGCTGGATTGGCCAAGAGCATGGAAGTAGATCAATTGCATGTGGATGTCAATATTGTAGATGGTCAAGTATTGGATACAGAAGCGTTCAAAAAATGGAAACCAGATTACGCCAACGCGACATTTGAATTAGAAGATGGCAAATATATCTGTGGTGTAGAAGTTGAAAAAATGTCTAAGTCAAAATTCAACACAGTAAACCCAGATGTGCTTGTTGATAAATATGGTGCAGATACTTTTAGAATGTATGAAATGTTCTTGGGGCCAGTTGAACAAAGTAAGCCATGGGATACCAAAGGCATTGAAGGGGTGCACCGATTTTTGAAAAAATTATGGAGGTTGTTTTATGACGAAATGAAAGGACAGGTTTGGCTAGATGAAAAAGCAACCCCAGCAGAATTAAAAGTGCTCCATAAGACCATTAAAAAAATTGAAGAAGACACAGAACGTCATAGCTATAATACTGCGGTGAGTAGTTTTATGATTTGCGTAAACGAATTATTCGATTTGGGTTGTCATAAAAAAGAAGTCTTATCTCAGGTCCTTGTTTTATTGGCACCTTATGCACCACATATTAGTGAAGAACTTTGGTCCTTAATTGGCAACCAAGGATTAGTGATTGATGCGACCTTCCCGATCTTTGATGCGCAATATGTTACTGAGACTTCAAAGGAGTATCCTGTGAGTATCAATGGAAAAGTAAGAACCAATATCGCCATCAATTTAGATGCAACCGAAGCGCAGGTACATGAAATTGTATTAAATAATGCATTAATTCAAAAATGGATAGAAGGAAAACCAATAAAAAAACTCATATTCGTAAAAGGTAAAATGATCAATGTAGTGCTCTAGCATAAAAATAAAATACTATGAAAAAAACAATCTTAGTCTCAGTCGTTTTCAGTTTGATCTCTTTTTCAGGGATTGCGCAAATGCCTCAAAGTGGTTTACCTCGTTTTATCCGTTGGATAGACAATAACCAGTTTGTCTTGAATACAAAAAGAGGGGAGGATGCTGCACCTAAAAATTATGTGTACAATCTTACTACAAAGCAATATAGTATTGCACCAGCAGAACTGGTACCAACCGAAAAATCGGTGGTCCTTAAAAAAGGAGACCTCTTTTTAAAAGACAATGGGACAGAAGTGCAATTGACTTTTGATAATGCAGAAGAAAAAAATCCTACATTATCACCTGATGGTAATTATGTAGGCTACACTAAGAACAATAATTTATATACTTTATCCTTGGCTACAAAAAAGGAAGTAGCCATCACCAATGATGGCGCCACAGGCATCTTAAATGGTTATGCTAGCTGGGTGTATTTTGAAGAGATCTTTGGTCGTCCAACACAGTACCGTGCATTCTGGTGGAGTCCAGATAGCAAGTATATTTCATTTATGCGTTTTGATGAGCGTAAAGTACCTATGTTTCCTATTTATAATAGCGAAGGGCAGCATGGCTTTGTAGAAGAAACAAGGTATCCAAAAGCAGGTGATCAAAATCCAACTGTAAAAATTGGATGGACTGCACCAGAAGGTGGAAACATTACTTGGGCTGATTTCAATGAAGCTGATGACCAATATTTTGGATGGCCTATTTGGAATCCAAATAACAATGCAATGTGGTTGAGCTGGATGGATCGTGGTCAAAACAACCTTAAAATTTATGAATTGAATATGACCACAGGTACAAAAAAGCCTGTGTATACTGAATACCAAAAAACATGGATCGATCTAGAAGACAGAAATGGCGGTAGAATCAATTTTATTCCAAACAACAAAGGATACATTGCTCAGGCAGATGCGAGCGGATGGAATCAATTGTATATGTATGATATGGAAGGTAAATTGCAATACCCTATCACGAACGGAAAATTTACTGTATTAGGTATTCGTCAGATTGATGAAAAAAACAAGACCATTTATTTTACGGCTAGAGGTATTGAAAGTAGTGCAAGAATTGATTTATACTCGATTGGTTTTGATGGTAAAAATCAAAAAAGATTAACCGTTGGAGATTTTAACAATGCACAAGTTTATTTAGCACCTGATGCAAAAAACTTTGTAACCCTGTATAGCAATGTACAAACTCCGACTACAATGGCTTTGATCAACGCACAAAAGAAAACAGTAGAAGTGTTAGGCACTGCAACGCCAGCTAACTTTGACGCAAGCAAATTGGCTAAGACAGAATTGATTCGTATTAAGAGTGCCGATGGTTTATTTGAATTACCAGCCTTGGTAACCTGGCCTAAAAATATGGATCCTAATAAAAAGTATCCATTGTTGGTGAGCATTTATGGTGGACCAAATGCAGGTACAGTGATGGACAGCTGGTCTTCGAATTCAACTAAAGAAGCATGGGCACAAGAAGGTTTAATTCAGGTGGCATTTGATCACCGTGCAAGTGGACATTTTGGAAAAGAGGGTGTCAACTATATGTACCGTGACTTGGGCCATTGGGAAATGGAAGATTATATGACGATGGCAAAATGGTTTATTGCTAACGGACAAGCTGACCCTACTAAAATTGCAATGACCGGATTTAGCTATGGTGGATATATGAGTTCTTATGCATTGACTTATGGATCATCTGTATTTACCCATGCAATGGCTGGAGGAAGTGTAACGGCTTGGGAATTATATGATTCACATTATACAGAACGTTTCATGGATACGCCAGCAGAAAATCCAGAAGGATATAAGTCTAGTAATGTGATGACGCATTTAAAAAACTTTAAAGGCGTATTACAATTGGTGCATGGTACAATGGATGACAATGTGCATATGCAAAATTCAATTCAATTATTGAGTGCATTGCAAGATCAAGGCAAGCAAGTAGAATTTATGTTGTATCCAGGAGGTCGTCATGGTTGGGGTGGTGCAAAAGGCAAACATTTTACCGACTTGAAGAATCAATTTATTTACAAACACTTATTGGAAAAGGCGATGCCTGCTTCAAAATAACACAATCAATGTCAAACCCAAACTTGGATAGGCCTTTTCAAAATGTACCAGCTCAGGACAGAGAATTCGAAAATACCATTCGTCCTGCTGCCATGGATGCATTTGCCGGTCAGCCACAGTTGATTGAAAATATCAGCATTTTCATAAAGGCTGCAAAACTAAGGGGAGAGGCATTGGATCATATTTTATTTCATGGACCTCCAGGTTTAGGTAAAACGACCTTAAGTAGAATCGTTGCCAATGAAATGGGTGTACAGATTAAAGAAACCTCAGGGCCTGTTATTGAGAAGCCAAGTGACTTGGCTGGCTTATTGACTAGCTTAGAACCCAATGACGTATTGTTTATTGATGAGATTCATCGATTGAGTACCGTGGTAGAAGAATATTTGTATGCTGCCATGGAAGACTACAAGATTGACATTTTAATTGATAGTGGTCCTAATGCAAGATCCGTACAAATTAATTTAAATCCATTTACCTTGGTCGGTGCCACTACGAGAAGTGGATTATTAACAGCCCCTTTATTATCTCGTTTTGGCATTAAATCAAGATTGGAGTATTATCCAGCGCCCGTTTTGCAAAAAATTATTGAAAGAAGTGCAGGTATCCTCGAAGTAAAAGTAGATTCAAGTGCAGCTGGTGAAATTGCAAGAAGGAGTAGGGGGACACCAAGAATTGCCAATGGTTTATTAAGAAGGGTAAGAGATTTTGCGCAAGTTCTTAACGACGGTATTGTTGATTTAGGGATCACACAACACGCGCTAAAAGCATTGAATGTAGACGAGCATGGCTTAGATGAAATGGACAATCGCATTTTGCTTGCTATTATAGAAAAATTCAAAGGAGGACCAGTTGGGATTTCTACTATAGCCACTGCAGTAGGCGAAGAGTCAGGTACCATCGAAGAAGTGTATGAACCATTCTTAATTCAAGAAGGGTTCTTGCAAAGAACGCCTAGAGGAAGGGAAGTGACTTTTAAAGCCTACGAGCACCTTGGAAAGCATAAGGGACAAGGCTTTGGAGACAATCCAGAACTATTCAGATAGACAATAAAGGGAAAATCAAAGGGAGTAATAAAACTTATTGCACCACCAATCTAAATCCATTTCCATGGATATTGACAATTTCAATGGTACTATCTTCTTTTAGATATTTTCTCAACTTAGCAATGTACACGTCCATGCTTCTTCCATTGAAATAAGTATCACTACCCCATATCTTTTTCAATGCTTTTTCTCTGGTCAATAAGTCGTTCTTATATTCGGCAAGCATTTTTAATAACTCATTTTCTTTTGGAGAAAGTACTTGAGTAGTATCTTTAATTTTTAATTCTCTCAATTTTGGATTGAAATGATATGCGCCTAAATCAAATTCAAGATTGTCAGTGACCTTATGGTCTTCCTCGTTACGTTTGATAATGGCTTTGATTTTATGCATCAACACATCACTATCAAATGGCTTAGTGATATAATCATCCGCGCCTAGTCTGTAACCTTGAAGGATATCTTCTTTTAATGTTTTTGCACTTAAAAAGAACAAAGGCACATCTGGATCAATATCTCTAATTTCTTCGGCCAATGTAAACCCATCCACGTTTGGCATCATGACGTCTAATAAACAAAGGTCAAATTTTTCACGTTGGAAAGCACCAAGGCCTAATCTACCATCTCTTTCAAGGGTAACTTCATAATCATTTAATTCTAAAAAGTTTTTTAAAACTAAACCTAAGTTGCTATCGTCTTCACATAAAAGGATTTTATACTTCTTCTTGTCTTCCATATTTGAATGCTTTGTGTAAAGAAACACATTTTATTTTTTAAAGGATAAAATGGGATTCCAATCTTTTGTTAAAAATATACCTAATGCTTATTAGTTAATGAATGCTTATTAGTGATACAAAGGTCGCATATTCCACAGCTTTGTGGTGCTTTTTCACCAAAATATTTTGCAAGAAATACGTTTCTGCATGACACTAATCTGTTCCCTATATAATCCCTCATTGCTTGAATTCGGTCCTCGAAAGCTAATTTTCTTGCTTGGTATTCGTCTAAATTAAGGGTCATGAATTCAGCAGATGCCCTATTCCACTTAAATTGTACAATCGGTTGATTTGCTTTTTGCTCCAATGAAATCATACCATATTGTTGGAGTTGGTTTAATTGCGTTTGTACAAATTCAATATCACGTTGTAATAATTTTGCAAGTACGCCTTCGTTGATATACTGAGGACTATCTAAAATACCTCCATAGGTCCTCAATAAGGTTTGTAATACAAAGCCAGTTTCTGGATATTGTTTTTCAAATAATTGAATGCTAATTCTATTTTCAATAACCTGCACTAGTGTGGGTTTAAATGAACTTGGTGCAAATTTGACATGACCCTCTTGCTCTATCCATTGCAATGCATTTCTTGCAATGATTTTGTCCCATTTAAATTGCATGCAAAATGATTCAAAGTCAAAAAGAAATTGTTGCAGTTCGCCCATGCCTACGGGTAATTGTACAAAGTCGGCAAGGTTTTGAAATACTTTTTTAATCACCGCGATTGGAGGTATCTTTTTTTCTTGTAACTGATTCCAATAGTCTAGGTCATTTTGTTGGTAGAGTAAAATTGCTTTTGCTGGCAATCCATCTCTTCCAGCTCTGCCTGCTTCTTGATAATATTGTTCAATGCTTCCAGGAATATCAAAGTGTATGACTGCACGCACATTGGTTTTATTGATGCCCATCCCAAATGCACTCGTAGAAATGATTACCTGAGTGTTGTCTTGCATCCAATCCTCTTGCACTTTCTTGCGTTCATGCAATTCCATACCCGCATGGTATCCAGCCACATTAAATCCATAACTACTTAATATGCTACTGAGTTGGGCCACATTGTTTCTTGTATTGCAATAGATGATCACCGATCCAGTAAGGTCCTTTAGCAAATTCTTTAAAACAAAAAGTTTTACCGTTTCTTTTTTGACTTGATAGCTTAGGTTGGGCCTTAAAAATTGGTCAGTAATTAAATTAGCATTCTGTACGCCCAATTGTACCAACATATCTTTTTGCACCAAGGGAATGGCAGAAGCCGTCATTGCTAAAATCGGAATTGTAGGAAATGTTTTTTTAATAAAATCCAACTTGCGATAGCTTGGTCTAAAATCATAGCCCCATTGTGAAATACAATGCGCTTCATCAATAGCAAACAATTGAATGGGCAATCCACTCAGTAAGGTTTGAAAATGTTTTTGAGCTAATTTTTCTGGAGAACAATAAATGAATTGGTATTTTTTTGCTTCAATCTCTTTAAACACATTCGACTCCTCATTCGCACTTAAATGGCTCCCTAATAGAACAGCCTTTAAATTTTTTGAGACTAAGTCTTTCACTTGGTCTTGCATGAGTGCAATCAATGGACTAATTACAATACAGATACCTCTTTGGTAGATGGTGGGGACTTGAAAGCAGATAGACTTGCCCGCGCCAGTTGGCAATAATGCAAGTGTATCTTTACCAGCAAGGATAGATTCGATCACAGCTAATTGCTGTGGTCTAAACCCATCATAGTTCCAATGTTTTTTTAATATATCAATTAAGGCTTCCAATCAATGATTTAATGAATTAATAATCTACTCTTTTATTTATTTATTTATTTGTTCTTTTATTCTATGAATTAATAATTTATTTTATTTCGTCAAATTCTTTTTAAACAACCTCAATGAATTCAATGCCAATACCACATCGCTTAAAGCCATGATCATAGCACCATAGGTTGGCCCCCAGGTTCCTAAAAATCCAAAAGCAGCTACAGGGATCGCTATAATATTATAAGAGAATGCCCAGGCTAAATTCTCTTTAATGGTTTCGTATGTTTTTCTTCCTAATACCAAAGACATTGGAAGGTTCTTTAATCCATTATTCATTAAGACCACTTGGGCACTTTGTATAGCGATATGGGAGGCATTGCTCAATGAAATACCAATAGTGGCTTTCGCTAAGGCTGGCGCATCATTGATGCCATCACCTACCATCGCAGTGGGTGCAATTTTAATGAATGCATCCAGTGTCGCTAATTTTTCTGAAGGACTTTGTTCTGCTATAATTTTTTGAATACCCAATGTTGTGCCTACTTGATTACATTTTGATGCCCTATCACCACTCAGTAAAATGGTGCTGATGCCTTGACGGTGTAAATGGTCAATGACTTCTTTTGCTTCTGGTCTAATTTGATCCGCCACATCAATCCATCCAATCAATTGATTGTTCTTTTGAATATAGATATTATGACTATCTTCTGTTGTTTTGTCATTCAATGTTTTAAAGGAACCCGCCCAATAAGTATTGCCTTCTTTATCTGTGGCTTGAATACCCATCCCTTTTACTTCTTCTATTTGTGCCCATTGCATCCCTTCTTTTGTTGCCCATGTTGTTTTAATACAATTGGCAATAGGATGATTGGAATATTTTTCTAAAGAGTAGGCGAGTATTTTAAATGCGTCTTCTGACATTGGAGCTTGTTCATTTTGTACAATAAGAAAACCACTTAGCTCAAATTGACCCGTTGTTAAAGTACCTGTTTTATCAAAAACAACTTGCTTGATGTCTTTAAATGTTTCTAAACTTTTTGCATTTTTAAATAAGACCCCATTGCGGGCACCCCTGCCAAGTCCGACAGCGATTGCAGCAGGTGTGGCTAAGCCCATCGCGCAAGGACAAGAAATCACCAATACAGCAATGGATCTCAACATACTTTCACTAAATCCAATATTGGTTAAAAAGTAATTCCCAATTAAAGTAAGCAAAGCAATCCCCAGCACCAAGGGGACAAAAATGGCACTAATCTTATCTGCTAAAATTTGCACAGGTGGCTTTTCGCCTTGCGCCGCTTTCACCATTTTTAAAATATTCGCCAACACCGTTTGATCCCCAACCGCAGTGACATAGGCTTTAATTGTGCCATTTTCAATTGTACTACCTCCTAATAATATATCCTTCATAGCACGATGCACTGGGATGCTTTCACCAGTCACAATGGCTTCGTTGACTTCTGCTTCACCGGATAATATTTTACAATCCATTGGCACCGTTTCTCCTGAATTAATCAATAAAATATCACCCACTTTTAAAGTATCAGCAGGTACGTTAAAAATAATTTCTTTATGATGTTCATCAAAGACAATCATATTGGCCATCACTTTCTGTGCTTTCACTAAATCTTTTAAGGCACGTTGGGTGGAAGCAATGGAAGCGTCTTCTAAATAATTACCAAAAAATACAAAGGTTAAAATCGTAGCTGTTGTTTCATAATAAGCAAACTGCGCACCTTGCCCTATGATGGTGCCGTATAAACTATAACCAAAAGAAGCCATCGCACCAATCGATACCAATACATTCATATTCGGAATGCCATGTAATAAACTATTGAAAGCGCTTTTTCCAAAGTAATTCATCCCTACAATAAAAACCGGTAATGTCAATGCCAATTGCACATAAGGATTCATTAACCAATGAATATGCACGCCTGGTATCATATGTAAAAGGAGTGGAATGGTAAAGATCAGAGAGAAGAAGGCGCGCTCTTTATTATTGTCTAACCACTTTTTACTTGCTGCTTCTGTGTCTTGTCCCCTTACTTTATAGCCTAAACCTTGTATGCCTTTAATTAAACTGGGTTTTTGATTGACATCGGCTAATTCAAATTGCACTTCGCCTTCCATGAAGTTCACTTTAGGTTCATGAATGCCTTGGCTACTAAGATATTTGTGAATGGATAACGCACAATTGGTACAGCTCATGCCATCTACCTTCCATTGAATGTTTTCCATGATGATGTATTTATCACATAAAGGTACGAAACCATTTTAGGATTGTATTTAAAGCTTTATATTTGCAATATGGATTCAATCTACACCCTTGATCAAACCGATGAAATTGCCGCTCAACTGGTGCAACAATACGCATCAAAACCAGTTTGGGTCTTTCAAGCACCGATGGGCGCTGGTAAGACAACCCTGATTGCAGCAATAGGAAAAGCATTGGGTGTTCAAGCACCTATGTCTAGTCCTACATTTTCGATCATGAATGAATACCTAGTGCAGGGTAAACTGATTTACCATATGGATTGGTACCGTTTAGAAAACGAGGCAGAGGCAAGGCAAGCTGGGGTAGAAGCGGCATTGGAAGAAGCGGATATATCCTTGGTGGAATGGCCAGAAAAAGCACCTAACCTGGTACCTGATGACGCAGTATTGATCCATATTGAAATACTTGACCCCAATCGTCGTAGAATTTATATCAATCATGAAAAGGCATCCATGGAATAGGCCTTTTCCTATTCTAGGATCTCTGGTATTTTTGTATCTTCATGAAAATATTTCTTATGAGTGTAACCAAGCCGCAAATTCATCCCTCATTTTCCTATGAAACGCAGGAAGAGGTATTGGATATTCCTCATAGTGCAAAACCATTGCTGATTGGTATCCCAAAAGAAACTGCATTCCAAGAAAATAGGGTTGGATTAATTCCTGAAGCTGTGGGAGTTTTGGTTGCCAACGGACATCGCGTATTAGTTGAATCAGGCGCAGGAAAAGGAAGCCGTTATACAGATAAAGATTATGCAGATGCTGGTGCAGAAATTGCTTTTGAGAAAGCAGCGGTCTACCAATGTCCAATTTTAATTAAAACAGCACCGCCTGTTGTGTCTGATTTACCTTTTTTGCAGATGTATCAAACCATTATTTCTCCATTGCATTTATCTGCAATCGATCAAGAAGTATTGGTTGCCATGATGGCGAAAAAAATTACAGCTTTATCTATCGAAAATATTAAGGACGAAAATCAAAACTATCCTATCTTAAGAAGCATGAATGAGATTGTGGGTAGTGCGGTGATGTTGATTGCCGGACAGTACCTCAGTAATTTCAATTCAGGCAAGGGAGTTTTATTGGGAGGTATCAGCGGTGTGCCTCCAACAAAAGTAGTGGTCATTGGTGCAGATATCACTGGAGAATTTGCAGTGCGTAATGCACTTGCATTGGGTGCTAGTGTAAAAGTATTTGATAACAATGTGTCTAGACTACAAAGACTACAAAATAATTTAGGTCAACGTGTTTGGACCTCTGTGATTGAGCCTAATATATTGGCAAAACAATTAAAAACTTGTGAAGTAGCAATTGGCGCATTGAGAAATGAAATTGGTAGAGCACCTATTGTTGTCACAGAGGAGATGGTGATGAATATGCGACCAGGAAGTATTATCATTGATGTTGCAGTGGATAGAGGTGGATGTTTCGAGACCACTGAATTAACCAATCATGAAAATCCGATTGTGATTAAACATGATGTCATTCATTATGGTGTACCCAATATCCCAAGTGGTTTTGCGAGAACTGCAAGCCAAGCAATTAGCAATGTCTTAATGCATTTGATGGTAGAAGTGGGAGATCAAGGTAGTTTAGAAGAACTTATTTGGCATCAACTACATCTTCGCGAGGGTGTTTATTTATACAAGGGTTCATTGACTGATTTTTACATTAGTCAAAAATGCAATTTA
>CAIZLI010000245.1 GCA_903933765.1 uncultured Bacteroidota bacterium | reverse complement strand
TCTATATTAAAAAGACCTAAAGAACAAGAGATTTATTGAAGAGATCGAGTGATAAAAATTAAAGAGTAAAACGTATATTATATAATGAAGAATATTACACTTATCAATCCTGAGCAAGCCCGTGAAGTATTTATTTCAAACGGGTGGACCAATAATCATAATTATTTTATTAAAATTGAAGGAGATGGTATTGAAAAAACATTAGTTGATTCGATTCTTTTCCAAGACACATGTGATGGCGACATTCTGAAAATAAAGTTTGGTAGCGAGTATAAAATATCTTTGAAAGAATTTGATAATGAGCTTGAAATTGAATTAAGAAATATTGATGACATTGGCGCATTAATATACATAAATAAACAACCATATTATTTATGTATATTTCGAAATACCAATTCTGAGTCAATATCTCATATTGGAAGTTTATACCCTGAATTACGCTTAATTGATTTTGGAAGCTGCAAAAATGAATATATTGAAAACATTCAATGTATAGCTACTTGCTCTGATTTAGAAACACTTAATCTTGATAATTGTCCAAACCTTAAAGATATCTCATTACTTTCTTCCTTTAGACAATTACAAACGCTCTTTCTTGATGGATTTGAAGATTCTACACAGTATAGTTACATCAGTAATTGTTCAAATTTAAAAAATTTAAGTCAAAATAATAGTAATCTTGATTCAATTCAACACCTTTCTAAATTAAAAAAGCTTAAAAGATTTTATGGCATATCGAATTTTAATCTCACAGAGCTTTCACCGCTTAGTGGTTTGTCGTCATTGACTTCTTTGAATTTGAATAAATGCGATATGCTCACTGATTTATCGCCCTTAAGTTGCTTGAACGCATTGACCTCATTGGATTTGTCTGATTGTATGAATCTTACAGACCTTTCACCGCTATCTGGCTTAACCAAATTAATTTCCTTGAATTTATCTTGTTGTGCTAATGTTATTGATATATCGCAGTTAAGTTGCATGACCTCATTAACTTTCTTGAATTTGGAATATTGGCCTTACACCGACATTTCACCTCTAAGCGGTTTAACATCGCTAACTTCATTGAATTTGCATAGTTGCGCAATGCTCGAAGATTTATCACCTTTAAGTGGGTTGACAGTGCTAACATCCTTGGATCTGTCTAATTGTGCCCATATCACCGACATTTCACCCCTCAGAGGATTGACATCGCTCACTTATTTAAATTTATCTGGTCAATGGCGCAGTGCCAAACAATCTTCTAAAATCATTTTTCTTACCGACCTTTCTCCATTAAGTGATTTAACAGCACTGACTTCTTTGGATTTGTCTAATTGCGTTACTGTTAGTGATTTCTCACCAATTAGTGGGTTAAAAGCGCTGACTTGGTTTAATTTATCTGGGTGCCCAAATCTTACCGACCTTTCACCATTAAGTGGATTGAGTTCACTGACATCGTTGGGTTTGTCTAATTGCGAAAATCTTACTGACATTTCATCTCTTAGTAGGTTGAGACATCTGACTTATTTGAATTTGTCAAGTTGCTCTATCCTTGCTGATCTTTCCCCACTCAGTGAGTTAAAAACTCTAATTTCGTTGGATTTGTCTTATTGTGAGAACCTTCCTGACCTATTACCACTCAGAGACTTGACATCGCTGAATTCTTTGGATTTGATGTATTGTTACAAAATTGTTTTTATAAAACCACTTCACACCCTCAATTGTCTTTCATCTCTCAAATTAACAGATTGTCCAAATATTCGAGATTTCGATACTTTGTCTTCGCTTCTGCAGTTGCGGGAGTTGACATGGATTGATCCAGTAGCTTGCTCGGAGGTTTTGATGCAATGTGCTTGTAATCGGGAAGATGTATTTCATATTGAAAATGAAATGCAGGAATGGATAAATGTGATTCAATTATGTAAGAATCCTACCAGTTTTATCGGAACGTTACTTACTGCTCTGCGCCAAACAAATCAATCTTTCCAGTACACTCATCTTCTAGAAATTGCGCAACAAATGCGTGTAAGAGGAGTCCAGTCTGATGTGCTTAATGACATTAACGTTGAGAGCTGGGAAAATTGGTGTTCAATAGTAATTAATTTACCCTTGCAAGAAGCACTGGAATGTTTAGATTCAGCGATTGCAGATTTGGATATTGTACGCGAAACGGAAGTAGTCATGGGACCTGTGATTGTTGCTTACTCAGATCTCGCTGAATTATATCCTAAAGAAAAAGAAAATTTCCTTCAAATAGTAAAAAACATATTGCAATTACTTGACGGTCATGCTGAAGAAGTGCGGCAAATTGCACCCTCAGCTGCAGTCTTTTATGCATCACTAAAAATGCGTGAAGAAGTACTTTTTTGGCTCGATAAAGCAACTGATGAAAAAGCACCACAATGGCGCGAAAGGGTATTACTTGCGCTGATAAAACATTATTCAAGAAATGAAAAATTTAGCGAAGCCCAGCGGCTACTAGATGAAATGATTATACAGGACGAAAAGGATATGGCTATAGCTATCATTGCTGAACATATGGCAAGCAAGCACCCTTTAGATGCTAGTTTTTTGCTTGATGAGATCAAGGACCTGCGCATTAGTAGCAGCACAGCAAAAAAAATGCTCGCAGAACCTGCGATGTTTGTAAAACCGCAAAGTTTGTATCAACTACTTTTACATCTGCAGGAAACACCAGATGAATTGGCCGCCTGTTTAGAGGCAATTATATCAAAAGATACTTCAGGCAAATCCGCCGATGCCTTACGCAATCTTTTTGTAAAAAAAATTAGCTCTGAACCTTCCGCATTGAAATTTTTGGAGTTATGCGAGCATAAAGCTATAAGCGATTTTGTAAAACCGCGAGCTTTGGAAAAGTTCAAGAAATACCTCACTGAAAAATCGGAAATAGAAAGTACGACAGCTATACCATTTTTTATATTGGCACTTCAGGAACATGAATTAATTAATATGGAAGAAGCAGATGAACTTACTCAACAAATGAAATAAATAATTATGGAAATATTAAATGATAATTTAGCGCAAAAGCTTCCTGGACCTTTGTCAGATGCCTATTTCGCATTTATTAATGAACGTGATGACCAGCCCTTTCGAAAAGTACATCGACTCATAGATTTGATTGAAGTGTTTTGTAAAATCTATACTGTTGGAAGTGTAGCTACATTTTTGGATACACTAAGGCTTAAAATGGATGAGCCTTACCATGCAATTAGCGAAGATGCTTTTATCAAAATAAAAGTAATGCTCGCAGCAGGTTTAAAAACGCCTAGCCTAGGTATTTGGTGGAAATTTGCACGCGATATAGCAGCAATTCTACAGGAATTGAACATTCCACATATTCTACCAGGCGCCGAGAAGGAATTACTGAATGGCAAAAGCTCGATTAAAAAAGCATTTGACGGCGAAAACAATTTAATTTCATTCCGAAACAGCTACGCTCACGGAGCAACTCCGTCGGATGAAGCCTGCATAAAGGATATTAATACTATTTGGCCTAAAATGTTGCAAATGCTTCAGGATGCAGAGTCACTTTCTAATTCAAAGATGTTAATTTATGCACTAGACGGCAAATGTTATGAAACAAGGGGGCAAGAGTTAATTTTAATAAGTGAACCTACGGAGGCACTTACTGGGCACACATTTATTTGTGATGGCAATCGAAAGATAGATGCTTACCCCTTACTTAGTTTTAAGATAAAAAATAATAATGCTGTTTTCTTCTTTTATAATGATCTTAAGGATAAGTATGCCAATTACCTGAATTATCCTTTTGCAGAACATTTAAAAGATGCAACACTAAAGCAGGAAATACTTCAATATATCCCAATCGAAGAATGGAAGAAGATTGGGAACATCGACATGGAGCCCTTTAGGCAACAGGTTGAATTGCTTACAGAGGTATTCAAGGGACGAAAGAATGAATTATCTGATATCGCATCATTTCTAACATCTGAATCACTAGCTGTTCTATGCATATGGGGGCCTCCTGGTGTGGGTAAAAGTGCTTTACTCGCTCGTGTCACACAGATTGCTAGATACAATTTGGAAGTAAGACATATGATGGAGGAAGGAAACAATTGGCCAGATTCAAAAATATATTTGGTTGAATACTTTATACGCCGCGGCGCTACGGATAATGCCAACCATTTTTTTGATAGCTTAAATCAACGCCTAGATCTATTGTTCAACTTACGATTAGAATATGGGAAAACAGAAGGTGAAAAGCAGGCTTTATTTACATCTCGTTTACAACTTATAGCCAAACAAATAAAGGATGAAGAGCAACTTATATTTATTATAGATGGTTTGGACGAGATAAAAAAAGGTGATCCATTACTTAGCCTCCTTCCAAGAATAATACCTGCAAAGATAAAATTTATTTATGGTGCTAGACCTCAACAGGAATTACGATTTACATTTTACGAACAATTGCATAGAGAACAGCGAAAACAATTTGATTTAGGTGGATTGTCAAAAGAAGATATACGTGCTGTACTAATGGAGCATGTGAGTAAATACGAAATCACTCAACAATATATTGAAGATGTAATTAGTATAAGCGAGGGTAACCCCCTGTATTTAAAATTACTATGCCAGGGCTTGGAGCAAAAAATCTACATATTAAATCAGAGTGAATTTTTGCCACGTGGAATGGAGGAGTTATATCAAACAGCTTTATTAAGACTCGAGAAGGAATTACCAGGTTCAATAGGTTTTTTGATTTTTCTATCTGCGGCGAAAGATTTTGTCTCACTGGAATTAATGGCAAGTTGGCTTCAGGTAGATACTTCTTATGTAAGAAACCACCTTCTGTATGCTTGTATGGAATTTTTGTTTGAGAATCCTTTGACTAATTCTGTTGAAGATTATCAGTTATTTCATGAGTCATTGCGTGAATACTTAAAACGAAATTATCCTTTGGATGTAGAAAACTGTTCAGAACACATATGCGATTGGTCAGTAAACTGGAAATTACCAAACGGAGATAGGGCATTTGATGGAAATATTTTAGAATATGCGATGCAATATACAACAGAGCATCTTTATGAAAGTTTTTTGCTTCACACAAGAAAAAAACATAATCGATTAGCATTAGAACGACGAATACAATTATTTACACTTGCTGAAAGTGAGGAGTGGCGATCAGTTAATTTTGAAACATGTGGTAATGGTGAATCAATTTCAAAAAGCTATTATTATTTACAGAAGATTTTAGTTACAGAAGATTTAGATGGTGAAAAATTAGAAACATTTTTCAGTTATGCAATAAACAGATATCTAGAACCAGGTCGTCGATATATGTCCCAGCGAAATACCTTGATGTGCCCTATAAATAAGGAAAAAATTGCTACTCATCTCGAACGTACACCTTCATTATCTAAAATGGGGGAACGTACCGAAGACAAGATATTACTTGCATTGATACCTATATGGGCAAATGAAGTAAAATCAGAAAATATTCCTTATGCCTTTAATGAAAAAATGGATGAATGGCTTAATAATTCTAGAGATAAAACAATAAAATTATTATGGAAAAAAACGTTCAACTAAATTTTAAATTATTTGTTCATAGTGATAAACAAATCTACTATCCCTTTTGACTATTTCATCCCAGCTTCACTCTTGAATTTAGTGAAGTAAACTTTTAGATTCGCTTCCGATTTGAATTTCGTGAAATATACCTTCCAGTCAGCCTCGGATTGGAAGGTTGTCCAGAACCAAATTCCCGAATAAGGTTTTGCCTCCGATT
>CAIZLI010000244.1 GCA_903933765.1 uncultured Bacteroidota bacterium | reverse complement strand
GGCACATTAAGAGGTATTGCTACAAGTGCATTGAAAGACAACGAAGATGTCATTGAACAATTAGCAGATAGAATTGAAGGACGTACATCTTCTCATGATGTATTCCATCCAATCACCAACGATTTAATCGTTGCAGGTGGCGAAGAAATTTCAATTGATGCAGCTCGTTTAATCGAAGATGCAGGCATTGAAACAGTTGAGATTCGCTCTGTATTAACTTGTGAAAGCAAGCGTGGTGTTTGTGTGAAATGTTATGGTAGAAACTTAGCGACTGGATATATCACTCAAAGAGGTGATGCAGTAGGTATTATCGCTGCACAATCAATTGGTGAGCCAGGTACACAGTTGACATTACGTACTTTCCACGTAGGTGGTGTTGCTGGATCTTCTTCTGTTGAATCTAGCTTGAACGCTAAGTTTGATGGTACTATCCAGTTTGACGGCTTACGTACTGTAGATACTATTAATAACGATGGCAACAAAGTAAAAGTAGTTATCGGACGTACAGGTGAAGTTAGAATTATGGATGTGAAGAATGATCGTTTAATGATCACGAATAACGTTCCTTACGGAGCTATCCTTGCTGTGAAAGATGGCGCGACAGTGAAGAAAGGTGATGTGATTTGTACATGGGATCCATTCAACAACGTAATCGTTGCTGAGCAAAATGGTAAGATCTCATTTGAAAATATATTAGAAGGATTCACTTATCGTGATGAAGCGGATGAGCAAACTGGTCACCGTGAAAAAGTGGTTATTGAATCTAAGGATAAAACAAAGATCCCTACAATCATCTTATCAGGTGCTAAAGACAATAAGATGTATAACTTACCAGTAGGTTCACACATCGTGATCGAAGAAGGTGTGGAAGTGAAATCAGGACATATCTTGGTGAAAATTCCAAGAGTCTTAGGTAAGTTAAGAGATATCACGGGAGGTCTTCCACGTGTAACTGAATTATTCGAGGCAAGAAATCCAGGTAACCCTGCGATTGTTTGTGAGATCGATGGTATCGTTGCATTTGGTAATATCAAGCGTGGTAACAGAGAGATCGTTGTTGAGTCTAAAGATGGTATGGTGAAGAAGTACTTAGTGCCATTAACACGTCAGATCTTGGTTCAAGATAGTGACTTTGTGAAAGCAGGTTCTCCTTTATCAGATGGTCAAATTGCACCAGCAGATATCTTAGCAATCAGAGGTCCTTATGCTGTACAAGAATACGTTGTAAATGAAATCCAAGAAGTATATCGTTTACAGGGTGTGAAGATCAATGACAAACACATTGAAGTGATTGTACGTCAAATGATGAAGAAAGTGGAGATTGTGGATGCAGGGGATACTAAATTCTTAGAAGAAGATTTAGAAGACCGCTTTGACTTTATCGAAGAGAATGATCGTATTTATGATAAGAAAGTAGTGACTGATGGTGGTGAGAGTGCTAAATTTAAGCCTGGTCAAATTGTAACTGTTCGTGAATTAAGAGAAGAGAATTCTATCTTAAAGCGTGCAGACAAGAAAGTAGTAGAAGTGCGCGATGCGAAACCTGCTACAGCTCGTCCAGTTTTATTAGGTATCACCAAAGCATCATTGGGTGTACAAAGCTGGATTTCAGCTGCGTCATTCCAAGAGACTACAAAAGTATTGAGTCAGGCAGCCATTCAAGGCAAGGTTGATTTAATGCTTGGATTGAAAGAGAACGTAATTACAGGTCACTTAATTCCTGCAGGTACTGGTCAAAAAGAATTCGAGAAATTGATCGTAGGAAGTAAGGAAGAATATGAAGTGTTGGCTACAACTCGCGAAGCGATGAGCTTTGATGAGGAAGAATAAGCACTTTGATTGATTTTGTTAAAAAGCAGGAAATAGTACTATTTCCTGCTTTTTTTATGCTATAAATACAAGGTTGATTTATTTATTTTACCTATTTTTATAGGGTAGGGCAGCCTGCCTACAATCAAATAAATATAATTCAAAATGAAGTCGACTAACTGGGTGGTAAACGGTATACTAGCTTTGGCAATTGTTATTTTGTATGTATTGCATTTTAGCGGTAATGCTTCTCCTAGCAAACAGGCTACTTTGCATGCAGCTGGTGGGGCCAAAATAGCTTATTTTGAAATAGATTCTATTCAAAATAATTATATCTTTTTTAAAGATGTGAAAGATGCATTACAATTAAAAGATATGGAAAATGCAAAGCAATTAACTGCACTTAAGAATGCGTTTTCTGCAAAGTACCAAGATCTTCAAAAGAATGGGCAATATTTATCTCAAGGCGAAGTAGTTGCAAGACAACAAGAGTTGCAACAATTAGAAAAGAATTATGCAAATACAGAGCAGCAATTAACGCAAGCATTACAAGAAGAGAGTTATAGAAAATTGCAGGAAGTTAAAAAGAAAATAGAAGCCTTCATTTTAAAATATAATAAGGACAAGCAATTTGCCTATGTATTTTCTAGTAATCCAGACTTAATGTATTACAAAGACACAACCTATGATATCACTCTTGATATTGTTAAAGGGCTTAACGCTGAATACAAGAAATAATGTCAGAAACAAATACAGAATTTAAACCAAGTTTATCCGCATTTGATGCAACGATGATTGTTGCAGGAAGCATGATCGGATCAGGCATATTTATTGTAAGTGCAGATATTACCAGAAATGTTGGTTCTGCTGGATGGTTAGTAGCGGTATGGTTACTGACAGGGTTCATGACTTTGACTGCTGCATTAAGTTATGGCGAGTTGAGTGCAATGTTTCCAAAAGCAGGCGGACAATATGTATACTTAAAAGAATCTTACAATCCATTATTAGGTTTTTTATATGGATGGAGTTTCTTCTCTGTGATACAGACAGGTACCATTGCTGCAGTGGGTGTGGCATTCAGTAAATTTGCTGGCTACTTTTTCCCTTCACTAGAAATGACTGATGCCAATATTTTATTGCAAATGGGATTTTTAAAAATATATCCTGCACAATTACTATCCATTGCAATTATTATTTTGCTCACCTATATTAATACCAAAGGCGTACAGGGCGGAAAGATGATTCAATCCACTTTTACAATTACTAAATTAGCTTCCTTATTTGGGCTGATTGGGTTTGGTTTTTTATTAGCATCTAAAGCAAGTATTTGGGATGCCAATTGGGCGAATGCATGGGAGATGAAAACAATTGCATCAGATAATAGTACAACACCCATTTTTGGTGTAGCGATATTAGGTGCCATTGCAGCTTCTATGGTTGGTTCAATTTTTAGTAGTGATGCATGGAACAATGTTACTTTTATCGCAGGGGAAATTAAAAATCCAAAACGCAATATTGGTTTGAGTCTTTTCTTAGGTACATTGATTGTGACAGTGATTTATATTTCTGCGAACTTGATGTATTTAAGCGTCCTTCCTTTGAACGAGATTGCCAATGCCCCAGCAGATCGTGTGGCGGTAGCAGCATCTAATGTTATTTTTGGTAATATAGGCACTTATGTAATCGCAGTCATGATCATGATTTCTACCTTTGGTTGTAATAATGGACTGATCCTTGCAGGCGCAAGGGTATACTATACCATGGCAAAGGATGGCTTGTTCTTTAAAAAGGCAGGGACATTAAATGAAAATGCAGTACCTGCTTGGGCTCTATGGGCTCAATGTATTGTAGCAGGATTACTTTGTTTAAGTGGGAGATATGGCGATTTATTAGACATGGTTTCATTTATTGTAGTGATTTTTTATATCCTTACAATCATTGGTATTTTTATTCTTCGTAAAAAAAGACCTGAATTAGAGCGACCATACAAAGCTTTTGGTTATCCTGTGTTACCTGCTATTTATATTTTGATGGGTACTTGCTTTTGTGTTTTGTTGATTATTTACAAGCCTAATTTCACATGGCCTGGTTTAATCATTACCCTATTGGGTGTACCATTGTATTATTTAGCTTTGCGTAATCAAAAAACGGCAGTATAAATGTTGGATCTTAATCAATTCAATCAATTATTTGAGGGGTTTGCTACCACCAAAATTGGTGTAGTAGGCGATATCATGTTGGATACTTATTGGTGGGGCGGTGTAGACCGTATTTCACCAGAAGCACCAGTGCCAATTGTTTCACTTCAACGTAAGGAAACTAGAGTAGGTGGTGCAGCCAATGTAGCTTTGAATTTAAGGGCTTTAGGAGCACCGACTACATTGTTTGCAGTAGTTGGTAAAGATACAGAGGGAGATGACTTAAATGCGCTTTTAAAAGCGGAGGGCATCGATACACAATATATTCACTCAAGTGCTTCCAGGGTGACTACCAATAAAGTGAGGATCATGGGACGCAATCAACAGATGATGCGTTTAGACCATGAAAACACCCACGATATCAATCAGGAGGAGTCTAAGGCTTTATTGGATAATTTTTATGCGTATGTGGAAAAAGAGCAACCTGCATTGATCATCTTAGAGGATTATAATAAAGGGGTATTAACGCCAGCCATCATAGAATCCATTATTACTTATTGCAATCAAAAAGGGATTCCAACCGCAGTAGATCCAAAGCAAAAGAATTTCTTAGCTTATAAAAATTGCACACTATTTAAGCCCAACTTAAAAGAAGTGAAAGAAGGTTTGAAAATTGAAGTGCCAACAATTGATCTTGCACATATGCAAAAAGTGCATCAGGCTTTGCATGCTGCATTAGATCATAGTATTTCATTTATCACCTTATCGGAACATGGGGTTTATTATGCACAAGAAAATAAACAACAGTTAATCCCTACGCATATCCGCAATATCGCGGATGTAAGTGGAGCAGGAGATACGGTGATTGCAGTCGCTTCGCTTGTCTATGCTTATTCAAAGGATATGGTTTTGGCAGCAGAAATGGCCAATATCGCGGGCGGATTGGTTTGCGAATTAGTAGGCACCGCACCCATTGATAAACAGGCATTGGCAAAAGAAGTCAAGCAATTATTAGTTACATCGCACTCGTAAAATAGATCATGAAAAAAACAGCCATTATCGTAGCCGGGGGAACTGGACAAAGAATGGGGACTGCTTTGCCTAAACAATTTTTAGCCATTGAAGGGAAATCTATTTTATTGCACACCATTGGTCAATTTATGACTGCGTTTGCTGACATCAATTTTATAATTGTATTACCAGCAGACTATATTCAAGAAGGACAAGCCCTTATTACAGCAAGTGGACTCAATCAACCTTTTCAATTTGTTGCTGGAGGGGATACAAGGTTTCAATCTGTAAAAAATGGATTGGCTCAAGTAGATCCTGAATCAATTGTATTCGTGCATGATGCAGTACGTTGCTTGTTAACTCCAGCTTTGATTCAAAGATGCTATCAACAAGCGCTAGAAAAAGGATCTGCGATACCAGCAGTTTCCTCAACAGATACCATTAGAATTACAGAAGGCGCAAAACATCATTTGGTTGACCGAGCAAATGTGATGATGATACAAACGCCGCAAACTTTCAACGCAGCTATCTTACAGAAAGCCTTTGAACAAGCTTATCAGCCAGCTTTTACAGACGAAGCCAATGTGCTAGAAGCAAGTGGCAAGGAAGTTTATTTGATAGAGGGTGAATATGAAAATATCAAAATCACAAGACCTTTGGACTTGGCGATTGCAGAATACATTTTAGCAAAAAGAGGATCGAAAGATTAGTCTGCGGACTGATTCACTACCGATGCGGACTTACTTATTTTATCTAAAATTTGATGTGCCACTTCCATCGCTAAATAGCCATCAATTTCATTCACCACTGTAGGCCCATCATTTTCAATGGCTTGAACAAAACTGCTTAACTCACTTAAAATAGCATTGCCTTCCTCTACCACAGGATTGTTGATAGAGATGGTCTTGGTGCCTTGATGTGTTTCGATATCAAATGAAAAAGCGTCTGCTTCCTCAGGTAATTTTAACCTGATGATTTCTGTATTTTTCTCTAAAAAATCAATCCCAATATAGGCATCCTTTTGGAAGAGCCTTATTTTACGCATTTTTTTCATGCTGATTCTGCTACTAGTTAAATTAGCAACACAACCATTATTGAATTCAATGCGCACGTTGGCTATATCAGGTGTATCTGTTAATACGGCTACACCACTAGCTGAAATATTTTTAACATCACTCTTCACAATACTTAAGATGATGTCAATATCATGGATCATTAAATCTAAAATCACACTTACTTCTGTTCCTCTTGGATTGAATTGCGCTAAACGATGCACTTCTATAAATAATGGATTTAATGTTTCGTTTTTTAATGCTGTAAATGCAGGATTGAATCTTTCAACATGACCTACTTGTAATTTAACATTGGCCTCTTTGACCATATGCATGATCTTTTTTCCTTCTTCGATGGTGTTGGCCATTGGTTTTTCTACAAATACATGCTTCCCAATCTTAATAGCCATTTCGCAAACTGGAAAATGTAAATGGGTAGGGGTGACTACATCTATGGCATCCACCGCAGCAATCAATTCAGCTTCATCCATAAATCTTTTGATACCATAGGTTTTTTCTACTTCGGCAGCAGCTTCATTATTGGGGTCAAAAAAGCCAACCAATTCTACGGTTGGAATCAGCTTCCAGTTATTCAAATGAAATTTTCCCAAATGCCCCACACCAAAAACACCTACTTTAAGCATACAAAATAATTATGAAGCAAAGTTAAGTGGAATAGGGGGTATAAATGATTGACTTACAAGAGTGTGAAAAACTTTTAACTAGTTTGAATTAAGCTTGGTCTTTAGTATCTTGAGGAGGATAAAACGATCCATAAAATGCATCAGAATATACAAAATTTAGTGAATGTAGCAGCTAAGCAAGAGCGTTTGGTAGTTGGATTAATGAGTGGTACTTCCATGGACGGCTTAGACATTGCATTGTGTTCAATCAAAGGGTCTGGAAGGGAGACCCAATTTGAATTAAAAGCCTTTACAACAGTGGACTATACCAATGATTTTAAAGAAAAGATTTTAAGTATTTTTTCAAAGGAAATGGTTGCCTTGGAAACACTTTGCTTACTCAATGCATGGGTGGGCAAGCAACATGGCAAGATGGTTTTAGATGCATTGTCTTCATGGAAGATATCGCCTGCAACTGTAGACATGATTGCTAGTCATGGACAAACCATCTACCATGCGCCAAAATCTTTACATCCTAATTCTGAATATGATCCAGCGACTTTACAAATTGGAGATGGGGATCATATCGCAGTGACAACAGGTATTTTAACGCTGAGTGATTTTAGACAAAAACATCTTGCAGCAGGAGGAGAGGGAGCGCCGCTAGCAGTTTACGGAGATTATTTATTGTGTAGTCATCCAACCGAAAATAGGTTGTTGTTAAATATGGGTGGTATAGCCAATTTCACTTATTTGTCAGCAGGATGTAGTTTAGACCAAGTATTTTCAACAGATACCGGCACTGGTAATACATTAATGGATGCCTACACTAGAACGCATTTTGCACCAATGGCATATGACAAAGGCGGTGCGATTGCAGCTGCTGGCAAAATCAATCCAGCTTTATTAACCGAACTTAAGGCGCATTCGTTTTTTACCCTTGACTTACCTAAAACAATTGGGCCAGAATTATTTAACTTAGAATTTTTAGCTAAAGCACAAAAAGCGAGTCATACAGTAGATTTGTCTAAGGAAGATGTGATGGCAACTTTAAATCGCTTTTCTGCAGAAACGATTGCAGACTGCATTCAATCTAGTATTCCTGCTGGAACTAAATTCAATATGTATAGCAGTGGAGGAGGGATGCACAATCCAGTATTAATGGGGCATTTAACTAGTTTATTACCCGATGCAACATTGTATTCTTCAGATATTTTAGGGATCAACCCAGATGCAAAGGAAGCGATCTTATTTGCTTTGTTAGCAAATGAAGCAGTTGCTGGAACCGCTTTATTTGCAGGCGGGCATGCGACTAAAATTCCAATCACCATGGGGAAAATTAGTTTTCCAACCTAATTTTTTAACTAGATGAAAATTTTTAAGAAATACGAATTCTAGTAAAACTGAATTGATGCTATATGATATCCTAACTATACTTTCTTATTATTTTTGAATAAGTCCTATTTTAAAAAATAAAAAAGCCCTCCCAAACTGGGAAGGCTTTTTGCTTATGGGGGTAAGCTAAATTTATTTTAACTGAAAAGCTTCAATGGATTTTTTTACAGATCCATGTGTGCTTAAAAGTTCAGCTGCTTTTGTTGCATCAATTGAATCTAATTCATCTACGATCATTTTTACACCACGATCAAATAACTTTTGATTCGTTAATTGCATATTGACCATTTTGTTTCCTTTGATACGACCAAGTTTTACCATGACAGCAGTTGAAATCATATTGAGTACCATCTTTTGTGCGGTACCACTTTTCATTCTCGTACTACCAGTGATAAACTCAGGACCCACCACCACTTCAATAGGGAAGTCGGCATGGGCAGACACTGGACTATTTAAATTACAGCTAATACTACCTGTGGTAATTCGATGTTGTCTACAAGCTTGAAGACCACCAATCACATATGGGGTTGTTCCACTTGCAGCAATACCAATTACGACATCTTGATTGCTAATATTATAATCCAATAAGTCTTTCCAAGCTTGTTCCATATCGTCTTCGGCATTTTCGACAGCGTGAAACATGGCTTGGTGTCCTCCTGCTATAATCCCAATCACTAAATCATTTGGCACCCCAAAAGTGGGAGGG
>CAIZLI010000243.1 GCA_903933765.1 uncultured Bacteroidota bacterium | reverse complement strand
GATTATTACAAGAAAAATATGGTATTGATCCAAAGCGCATGACTGCAGCTGGAAGAGGAGAATATGTACCAGTAGCTGAAAATAATTCTGCTGAAAACAGAGCTGCTAACCGCAGAACTAGAATTGTAATTTTACCTCAATTAGATCAATTCTTTAAATTATTAGAGAAGAAATAATTAAATAAGGAATCGGCTTTTAGAATAAAGCGGATTTCATATATTATTTTCAATATTGAACCCCTGCACTTTTTCGGTGCGGGGGTTTTTTATTTCTTTTTGTTTTTCCCCATCTTTCATAAATGTAGGAACTCGTCGTATCTTTGAATGATGCAAGCGTATTTACAAGGTTTAAATGAACAGCAAAAAGAGGCCGTCACCCATATGAATGGCCCATTAATGATTATTGCTGGCGCTGGCAGCGGTAAAACAAAAGTATTAACGAGTAGGATTGCACACTTAATGAATAGTGGCGTAGATTCTTTTAATATATTGGCCCTTACTTTTACGAATAAGGCCGCTAAGGAAATGAAAGAGCGTGTCGAAAAAACCTTAGGTAATACCGAAGCACGCAACTTATATATTGGTACTTTTCACAGCGTATTTGCAAGATTACTTCGATCTGAAGCTAGTAAATTGGGCTACCCGCAAAGCTTTACCATTTATGATACGGACGATTCTAGATCGGTTTTAAAAGCGGTCATTAATGATATGGGCTTGGATGACAAACACTACAAACCGAATATTGTACACAACCGTATCTCTTCCGCAAAAAATGCATTGATTGGTCCAGTGGAATATAATTCCAACACCATGATTCAACAAGAGGATGCAAGATCAAAGCGTCCAGCGATTGGTGAAATTTATGCTTCCTATGTAGCACGCTGTTTTAAAAATGGTGCGATGGATTTTGATGATCTACTGTTTAAAATGCATGAGCTTTTGCGCGACTACCCTGAAGTGCTTCACAAATACCAACACAAGTTTAAATATTTATTAATTGATGAGTACCAGGATACCAATCCAGTGCAGTATCAAATTGCAAAACTATTAGCCGCAGTTCATGAAAATATTTGTGTGGTGGGTGATGATGCACAAAGTATTTATAGTTTTAGAGGTGCAACCATTGAAAACATATTACAGTTTCAAAAGGATTATGATGATGTTAAATTGGTGAAGTTGGAACAAAACTATCGCAGCAGTGCTTCCATCTTGGAAGTAGCGAATCATGTGATAAAAAATAACCAGGGACAAATTCCAAAAAATTTGTGGACTGAAAATGAGGAGGGTGAAAAAATTAAGTTGGTTAGAACTATGACCGACAATGAGGAAGGAAAATTTGTTGCTGATGCAATTCAAGAAAATAAATTAAGAAATCATTTTTACAATAATGACTTCGCCATTTTATATCGCACCAATGCACAAAGTAGGTCATTCGAGGAAAGCTTAAGACGCACGGGTATCCCTTATAAGATATACGGTGGGCTTAGCTTTTATCAAAGAAAGGAAATCAAGGATTATATTGCTTACTTAAGAATAATTGCAAACACCAAGGACGAAGAAGGATTAAAAAGAATTATTAATTATCCAGCAAGAGGCATTGGAAAAACCACCGTTGAAAAAT
>CAIZLI010000242.1 GCA_903933765.1 uncultured Bacteroidota bacterium | reverse complement strand
GGATAGACTAAAAACCAATATTTTTGCACTGAAATTGAAACTGAACATGTCAACAACAACAACCGCTTCGCCAACTGAAGCAAAATTATGGGGTGGTGGAAAAAGCCCTTTTAGTGTAGAGTACGGAAAAGTAATGATGTGGTACTTTTTAATGAGTGACGCATTCACTTTTGGCGCTTTCTTGATCTCTTATGGCACGGTTCGTTTTTCTACGAACGGATGGCCTGACCCTAACGTAGTTTTTAAAAGTTTCCCATTTGCACCAGAAGGGATCAACGCTCCGTTGGTGTTTGTATCGGTGATGACTTTTATTTTGATTGTAAGTTCTGTGACCATGGTTTTAGCAGTACATGCTGGTCACAATATGGATAAGAAAGGGGTGGTTAGAAATATGATTTGGACAATTATTGGTGGTATCGCTTTCTTAAGCTGTCAAGCTTGGGAGTGGAATCACTTATTCCATGAAGGTGCATGGTGGGGACAAAATCCTTTCATCAATGCAGATGGCACAGCGTCTTCTACCAATTTCACAAACTTCTTCTTTACCATTACTGGTTTCCACGGTTTCCACGTATTCAGTGGTGTGGTGATAAACGTTATAATGTTGATCATGACATTGACTAACCAATTTGAAAAAAGAGGACATTACAATATGATTGAAAAAGCAGGTCTTTACTGGCACTTTGTAGATCTAGTATGGGTATTTGTATTTACTTGTTTCTACTTATTATAAACTTATTTGGATCTCGATAAGCAATTTGAAAAGGATAACGATTTTGAACTAACTAACGAATTAACGAACTATGTCACATACAAATGATACACACGCAGAGCACGATGGTGGTGCTATTGCAGAAATTAAAAAAGTTACCATCATCCTTTCAGTTTTAACGATTGTTGAATTGATTTTGGGTTTCTGGATGATTGGAATGGAAAGCAAATCCTTAGTGCTTGGAGTGAAGGGTACCATTATAATTTTAATGATGGCGAAAGCATTTTATATTGTGGCTTACTTTATGCACTTAAAACATGAAGTGAAAAACTTGATCATGACGATTGTAGTGCCACTTTCATTATTCATCTGGTTTATTGTTGCGTTTTTAGCGGACGGTAATTCTTTCAGAAACTTGCGCAATGATTACGATCGCTATTTCAAAGAACAATCTACAATTAAGGTAGCGCAACCAGCACATGGCGGATCTCACGACGGTGGACACGAAGCGGCTGGTGCAGCTGGTGCGGCACATACTGATTCTGCAGCGCACAAGACTGATTCATCTGCAAAGCATGAAGACGCTAAGCACGAGACTAAGCACGAAGAGGCAAAGCACTAATTATAAGGGGATAGATTTTGCCGCTTAAGGCATGATTTCTTTACGATATTCGAAACCACTCCAGTTATTTGGGGTGGTTTTTTGTTGTAACTTTACATCCTAATAACTCCATCAACAGCATGTCTAAAAAGTCTATTTACGGTTTAATTATTGCCCTAGTCATTCCCATTGGATGTTATTTATGGCTTAAGTCTGCAAGTGATACTGCAGTGACTATGCCAAGACATTATTTATTGGATACAGTGGTAAGTCGAGTAGAAAAAGGCAAGACCATTGACGATAGTATTTGGCATACCACAAAAGACATTCGTTTGGTGAATCAGTTAGGGGATTCAGTGAATTTGTACCAACAGTCAGGTAAGATTATTATTGCCGATTTCTTTTTCACTAGCTGCGGAAGTATCTGTCCAAAGCTCACGACCAATATGGCGAAATTGCAACAGTCATTTACTAAAGGAGGCAATAGCCGTAAAAAAGTATTGGACACGAATTTCATACAATTCATTTCTTTTTCTGTAGATCCAGAACGTGATTCTGTGCCAGTACTCAGAGAATACGCTAATAAAATGGGTGTAGCTTCCGATAACTGGTGGTTACTAACTGGCAATAGAGATTCAATTTATAAGTTTGCATTTGAGGAAATGAAAGTGGATCAATTTAGTACCGAGCCTGTATCACCAGACTTTGTGCATACAAGCCGCTTTGTATTGATAGATAAAAAAATGCAAGTGCGCGGTTATTATAACGGATTGGATTCTGCGTCCATCTTAAAGCTAGCAAAAGACGTAGGCTACTTAATGTTAGAAAAAGACAAAACTAAAAAGAGCAAAGTATTCCAAGATATTGTTGACTTGAGTTGGTTGTGGTTGGTGATTGCGTTAATGGTATCTAGTTTTGTATTTTACTTTACTAAAACAAGATTAAAAAATTAATATTGTTAGCATGACCTGGAATGAATTTAAAACCAAGTATAAACAAGAAATTAGAGTTGGACTTATTGTAATGATAACAATAATGGCCTGGAGAATACTTAAGGATATTTTAAATAATAAATAAATATTTATGTTAGCACCTGTATTAAAGAAGAACGATCAATT
>CAIZLI010000241.1 GCA_903933765.1 uncultured Bacteroidota bacterium | reverse complement strand
TGTCGTGCCTTGTAGCATGGGTACATTAGGCAGGATTGCAGCAGGGATAAGTGATGATTTAACCACCCGTGCGGCTGATGTGATTTTAAAAGAACGTAGAAAATTAATTCTAGTTGCAAGAGAAGCACCCTATAATTTAATTCATATTCGCAATATGGAAACAGTGACACTCGCAGGAGGCATCATCTGTCCAGCAACACCAAGCTTCTACAGTATACCAAAAACCTTAGAGGAAGTGGCCATGACAGTAGTTTCCAGAATGATGGACCTTGCAGGACTTGATATTAAAACATATCGCTGGAGTACACCATCTTAAATAGTTTTTTATACAGTATGATAACCGATTTTAGATTTAAATAAAAAAAGCCCCGAATTTTGCAACTCGGGGCTTTTTATTATACATCTTTCAAAGACTACTCTTGCTTTGGTTCCTTTGGCACTTTAGGCGCTTTTTCTTTTTCCTTTTTTTGTAAAGTAAAAGTCAATCCTGTTTTTTCCTTGTCAATATCCCCAACTAAAGTATCCCCTTCTTTTACTGAGTGATTTAAAATTTCCTCGGCCAATGGATCTTCAATATATTTTTGTATGGCTCTGTGTAAAGGCCTTGCACCAAACTGAACATCATATCCTTTATCTGCTATAAAATCTTTGGCTTCGCTCGTTAATACTAAGTTTAATCCAAGGTTCACTAAGCGAGCAAGTACATGCTTCATGATAATATCAATGATCAAATAGATATTGTCTTTGGTCAATGAATTGAATACCACTACATCATCGATTCTATTTAAGAACTCTGGAGAGAAAGTACGCTTCAATGCTTTTTCAATCACAGAGCGATTGTTCTCGTCCGTTTGCTCCATTCTTGTTGCTGTTGCAAAACCAACCCCATCACCAAATTCTTTCAATTGACGTGCGCCAATATTAGAAGTCATGATGATTAAAGTATTCTTGAAATCCACCTTACGACCTAATCCATCGGTTAAAATACCATCATCTAATACTTGTAATAAAATATTATAAATATCTGGATGTGCTTTTTCAATTTCATCCAATAAGATCACACAGTATGGTTTACGACGTACTTTTTCTGTTAATTGTCCACCCTCTTCATAACCTACATAGCCTGGAGGGGCCCCAATTAATCGAGAGACTGCAAATTTTTCCATGTACTCACTCATGTCAATACGAATCAAAGATTCTTCTGAGTCAAACATGTTTCTTGCTAAAGCACGCGCTAATTCAGTTTTACCTACGCCTGTTGGACCTAAGAAAATAAATGTACCGATTGGTTTTTTAGGATCTTTTAATCCCACTCTATTTCTTTGAATCGCTTTTACTACTTTACCAATGGCATCTTCTTGTCCAATCACTTGACCACGCATGTCTTCGGCCATCTTTCGTAACTTAGTTGTTTCAGCTTCTACCATGCGCTTTACAGGTATACCAGTCATCATACTAATGACTTCTGCAATATGCTCTTCATTGATTGGGAATCTTTTGTTCTTACTATCTTCTTCCCAATTTAATTTTGCTTTGTCTAAGGCTTCGCCTAATTTTTTCTCCGTATCTCTTAAGCTTGCAGCCTCTTCGAAACGTTGACTTTTCACCACCCTATTCTTTTCGTTCTTAACTTCTTCGATTT
>CAIZLI010000240.1 GCA_903933765.1 uncultured Bacteroidota bacterium | reverse complement strand
GCCATTAAGTAATCGATTTTTTGATCGTTTGATTTTAGACATGCGCAAAAGATATGGCAGCATCTTGATCCCTGCTACAAATTTTAAAAATCAATTCCATCAATATGCTACTAAAGGGAAGTATGCAATGGCATTAGCGGCAGATCAAAATCCAGGCAATCCTAAATCGGCTTTTTGGATTCCATTTTTTGGGCAATTAACGCCATTTGTGAAAGGTCCAGAGAAAGGGGCTAAACTAAATAATACTGCTCAAGTATTTGTTCATTTTTATAGCACTAAGCGTGGTCATTATCATTCACACTACGAAGTCATGACCACTGTTCCTAATTATTTTAAAGACGGACAATTAACCGCACTGTTTGTAAAAACCTTAGAGGATAAAATTAAACAAGAGCCTGCTAATTATTTATGGAGTCACCGTAGATGGCGTTATCCCTATGATGCAGCTACCTATGGACATTTAGTAGTAGAATAATTACGCTTATTCATTTTTTGAATCTACTGTATTAGTTATCTAAAAAAGGATCGGAATTAGCGTCTTTCTTGGGCGATGCAACAATAGTGAATTTGTTTTTCAAAAACTCCACGGCGTCCCATCCATCCTGCACTATTCTAATATTGTGAATGCCTTGTTTTTTCAATATGGATGCAGCTAGTAGTAACTGTTTACCAAGATCGTCAATAAGATAAATATTAAAATGTTCGTCTAGTTCTGACATCGCACCTGGGTCACCAAATTCAATCAATGGAAGATTGATGGAGTCTTTAATATGGGCTTGATCATACACATCTTCCGTACGAATGTCTAATATCATTAAGTATTCGTCGAATGGGATATCCATAGCAAGCTCATCCACTTCGACTTCAATGATTAAATCTATTTTTTCTCCAGCTGCTGACCAGGTTGTAAAACCGCCTTGTAAAAAACCTTTCACTTGTGTATACCCTAGTAACTCAAAGCGTTTAATTAAAATCTCCTCTGTACCTTGGTCGCACACTAAAATAATAGGACAATTTTGCTCTATTACTTTGAGGGCATTCAATGTTTTGATTTCGTCTAACGCAACATGGATTGATCCTGGAATATAACCTTGTAAAAATTCAGCATCAATTCGGGTATCAATAATTTGTACCGATTCATCTTGAGATAAAGATAAAAATTGAGCTAAGCTTAAAACCATATTATCCAACTAATTGTTCTACAAATTGGTTCACTTGCTCAAGACGATGATAGTCCACCATATAAAAAATGAACTTTCCTTCTCGGACAGTGACAACTATACCTGCTCTTCTTAAAATAGCTAAATGTTGAGAGGCAACAGATTGTTCTAATCTAAGTTTTACATAGATCTCTGTTACGGTCATTTTCTGGTGCTCGTCAATCAGTTTTAAGATTTGTTGACGAAGTTTGTGATTTAAGGCTCTTAAAATCATAGCAGCTTTTTTGCTATGGATTAAATCCACTTTTAATGGTGTGGTGCCATTGTCTAATTGTAGCAAGGATAATGATTGATTCATGACAAATTACATATTGGGGGTTATGAATTGTTTTACAGTGTAAAGTTAATGAATAATTAATACATAGTATTTTTTAATATATTTTATTTGTGGGGCAGGATATAGACTTCCTTTAAATAATTTGGTCCAACATAGGCCAAGTCCTCAAACTGCCCTGCGGTCCATTTTGCCATCGCCAAATCAAGTAATACTTGACTCGTGTAATTTCCGTCTAAATAAATCAGATGATGTGTGGATGTAAAATCCTTTGTTTTTAAATGTCCATTTCCTATACAAATAGTGGGCTGACTGATTAAGCTACTCCATTTTGTCTGATCCAACACCATGGCTTGTTCTGACAGGATTGGTTTGAGGGATGCATCATAGATGGCGCCAAAGACTTCCATCCTTCTAGCGTCGATCATTGAAAAAATTTGGGTTGATGCCTCGATTGATGTTGGCGAAAGCTGAATAGCCGCCGCTGCTAAAGCGCTCAATGTAGACAATCCTATGAGCGGCTTTTCTAAGGTATAGGCAATCCCTTTTGCAGTAGCTAAGCCAACCCTTAAACCTGTATAGCTTCCGGGGCCTAAAGTCACTACAATAGCATCTATTTCGGTCATTGCCATTTGATGAGCCTCTAACATTTTAGCAATAGCTACTTGAATAAAGCTGGCATGGCTATGCGTCTCCTTATTGGTCAATTCCCCGATGATCTTGCCATCCTTGCCCAATGCCACAATGGCTTCTTCCAAAGCGGTATCTATGATTAAAAATCTAGCCAAGTAATAAATTTATAGTGCAAAAATAGGTTGGATTTGCCCAAAAAATTAGAAATTGCAATTCTAAATATAATATATGTCTAAACAAATCATCCAAAGTAATAAAGTACCTGCACCTATTGGTCCTTATAGTCAAGCTGTGATTGCCAATGGTTTTTTATTTGCTAGTGGTCAAATCGCATTTGATCCGGCTACAGGTGAGTTAGTTTTGTCGTCTATTGAGGCCGAAACAACACAGGTGATGGAAAACATTAAAGCCATATTAGACGAGGCGAATATCAATTTTGAGCATATTGTTAAGACGAGTATTTTTTTAAGTAGTATGGATTTATTTGCTGCAGTGAATCAAGTATATGGCAGTTATTTCAATGCTGATTTTCCTGCACGTGAAACAGTGGCTGTGAAAGGATTACCTAGAAATGTGAATGTTGAAATTAGCATTACGGCTATTATAAAATAATTGTAAACTATGCGTACTATTTTATTTTTCTGCTTGATCATTTTTTCGGGACAATTGATTGGACAAGTTTGGACTAAATATGACAGCACCATGAAAATTGGTAAAGCTGGTTATAGAATTTCTTGTTTAAATAGATCGCCAGAAAAAAATGTATTGAATATTAGACCAATAGGATTTAAATCTGATTCTAGAGAAGCATCGATAGAATTGAAAGCTAGGGTATTTGGCGCCGAAATTGATGATTTAAACAATGATGGATTTCCTGACCTGATTATTTTTATTGAAGATGCAGCTGGTAAAAAAAGTATTTTCCCAATTTGCTCTCAAGACAATGAAAGAATTGCACCTATTTTATTCCCCGATATTTACAATGATATGGAATTGAGTAAAGGCTATAGAGGAAAGGATGAATACAAGCTAGTAGAAGGTGTTTTATTTAGGAAGTTCCCAGTTTATCCTGCAGATACCACTATCAAAGAACCAACCAATAAGATTAGACAATTGATGTATCGTGTGGTTCAAGGTGAGCGTGATTCTTGGAAGTTTAAAATGTTTAAACAATTTGAATTAACCGCCAACTAATATCCAGCAGCAATCAATATTTTTCCTACTGCTTTTTCGTTGCCCATATCATCTCGCACAAAGATTAAATAAATACCCGAAGCAACTTTGTGCTGATATTGGTCTCGGCCATTCCATATTGCTTGACCACCAAGCGCCCTTGTTTGCATCATAAGTTGCCCATTGATATCTGTAATTTTTACTAAAGCATTGTTCACTAAATTTTTGATTAGTATAGGCCCATTATAATTGGGTGCAATAGGATTGGGGTAAATTTTTATTGCAGATTGTGTTGTCGCACTTTCAGTGGCATTGCCTCTATAGCTTATGATTTCGTTTTTTGTAAAGAAGAATACATCTCCATCGGTTGGCTCAATGCCAATGGATAAGACCGTATTGCTTGGTAGCGGACTATTTTCTGTGGTAAAATGTTGAAGTACTTCAGTACCATCCTTGCTAATTAACCAAGCGCCGTTATTCGTACCAATCCATTTTCTATTGGCGCCATCTATACTAATTGAATGAATGGTTTCTCTTTGAAATAGATAGCCATTGAAACCATTGCTCTCTACAATTGGTAAATAGGCGTCACAAGTTTCGTTGATATTATTGCATTGAAAAATGGCTATGCCATTGTCTGTGCCAATCCAAATGCTGCCATCTTTATCCTCTGTGATGGCTGTCACTTCCATACTTGGTAAATTGCCCGATCCTTTGCCCGTATTCAATTGTCTCCAAATGGCTTGGTTATTTTGTTTTTGAAACAATAAAATACCTTGTTGTTTTGGCCCAATGATCCAGCTCAAATCATTATTGCCAAGCACAATTTTTTTAAAATTCGTGGCGCTAAATCCTGATTGTACTGGATAACTATTCCATTGGTTGTTTTCTTTGATCACCACACCAAATCCTTCTTTCAATAGCACAATCGTACCATCTGTTTTTTGTTGTATTGATTTGATTGCACCAATGGGTGGATTCGGTATCGTTTGTTCTATTGTTTTTTTATTGCGATCATATTGAATTAATTGGTTGCCCATACCGATCCACCAACTTTGATCCTTAGGGTCTATGGATACAGCTTCTACATAATTGATTTTTATATTTTCAAGTTGTGAAAAATTAGACCAGCCTTTTTCATTCAAGCTGGAGAGTCCAATTTTATCAGCACCATAGCTCATGAGTAGTTGCTTGTCTGCGAATGCATTACTGCCATATCCTGCACTTAAAGGACCACCGAGTGCAAACCATTTTGATTGGTCATTTTTTTCATATAACCCTTTGCGCGCATCTGCTACCCAAATGGTATTACCATCCTTAAGCAATCCTACAGGATTTGCTAAAAACATAGAATCTATTAGTACTGTATTATTTTGATTGCTATTGAATTGTATCAATGCACCATTGTTCTGATAGGATACGCCTGCTATAATTTGATCTCCATCCGCATTGATTGTTTCAATTGAACCCGAGGAGATTTGATAACCTGCTATTTTAGATTGATAAGGATAAATTTTTTGTTGGTTGTTAAAATAGAGTTGGTTTTTAAATACAAACATATTTTTTATCCCAGTAACGCCCATTGTATCTTCTTGCATCCAAATATTATTTTGGTCTACTGTATTGGACCAGATCCCATTCTCTGTTAATGCAAATAATTTATTTTGATGGACGATAGTTTGCAGGACTTTGACAGTTTGACGATTGTTATTTGGGAAGTAGGTGGCTTTAATTTCTTTTTTTAATAAGTCTATGACAACGATTCCGAAATTACAGGATAGGTATGCCTTATTATTGAATACAATTAGGTCGTTAATGGATTTGTCGGCGTATAAGTTTGACATTTGAATGTCGTCAATCAGGGTGACTTGATCCCCATGTACAATATCAACACGACTATTTTTATATGCAATGACCAATTGATTTTCGATAGGGTGCCATGCAATTTTATGAATCCCTATTGCATGTAAACCAGTTGTTGTATTGAGATAGGTTGTTTCTTTTTTTGCATCAATTTGAATAATTTGATTTGCCGCTACAACATATAGCTGATCCCCTTTGATGACTTGTCCGATTGATTCATTGGAAAAATGTGCACGCCATGTGCCAATTGGTCCTAATTGCAATTGAGCATGCAAAGGCTTTGCACTAACAAACAGTCCGATTAAAATAAAAAACCATTTTTGCATCTTATTTTTTTATCGCTTGATAAATTTGTTCTTGAATTTTTGCTCTCAGGTTTAAAGTGCTGAATGCTTTATTGTCTCTTGTTGGGTAAACCCTATTGGAAAGAAAAACATACAATAGTTGATTGTCTGGGTCGGCCCAAACACATGTTCCAGTAAAACCTGTATGGCCAAACACGCTTGCTGGAGCACTTAAGCTCGGATATGGATCTTTAGAACTGGCATTGTCTCTAGCAGTTTTATCAAATCCAAGTCCTCTTCTGCTAGTTGGTGATTGGTAACTTGTAAACAAATTGATGGTGGAGGGTTTCAAATAGTTTTGTCCATCCCATTGTCCACCATTCAACAGCATCATATACAATTTTGCAATATCAGTGGCATTGCTAAATAAACCAGCATGTCCTGCGATGCCGCCCATCGTGGAAGCGCCTTCGTCATGAACGGATCCTTGTATGAGCTCTTTTCTAAAATAATTATCTAATTCTGATGCTGCAATATTGGATTTGTCTGCTCTTTCAAGTGGTAAAAATCCTGTACTGCGCATTTGCATTGGACCATAAAAAGTTTTTGTACAATACTCCTGAAGGTTCATGCCAGTCACTTGCTCTACGATATTGCCTAAGAAAATAAAATCATTGTCACTATACACGTATTTACCTGGGGTAGTTACTGGGCTATTCAATATTTTCATACGAATACTATCCATCCAATCATTGGCAAGGTATTTGCCTGATGTCACCATCAATTGGTGTGTCGCATCTTGAACAGGTACAATCCATTTTGAATTGATGCTGCCGTCTTGATTTAAAAGTGCTTCATAAAATTTAATATAGGGGTACAATCCAGCTTCGTGTATCAACAAATCCTTTAAACGAATTTTTGCTTTTGCATTTCCAGCTACCCAAGGTAAATAATCACCAATTGTTTTTTCAATATCTACTTTACCTTCCTCCACCAATTTCATAATTGCAACCGTTGTTGCACTTGTCTTTGTCATAGAAGCAAGGTCATATAAAGTGGCATTGGTTACTAGGGGACTTTGCGCTCCCGCAATGGTACCATAGCTTTTATTGAAAACAATTTGATTGTTTTTAGCCACCAATACCTGACAGCCAGGAATAGCACCTTTCAAAATGGCATCTGCAACAATGGAATCTATTTTTACAAGTTGGGTCTGATCAATAGTTACTGGAGGAACTTCTGATACTAGAATTTTTTTTTTAATAAGGCTTCAGAAAGCGTTCCAAACTGTAATTCAGGACTAATGGTCACTGGTAAAGTGCCACTTGCTTGTAATTTACCTTCTAGCCATTTTTGTACAGCTGCATGACTGTATTTTGTATCTTCAAAAGCAAATAAGATATTATTGATTTTGCTAAAATCTCCCACAGCATAAGGGTTTCCAAAAATTAAATGTATCCAATTTTCATGTCCTTTTTCATTTAAGAATGCTAAGGTGGCAGCTGGTAGTTCAAAATGATTTGCAGGTCTTCTGCTATATCCATGCAGGCCAACAAGTACTTGATCATATGCTTTTAAGCTATCATTGATCATGGCCAATTCACTCGCATCTTTACCAGATGTATAGAAAACCTTTACACCATATGTACTTGCGATTGAACTTGTAAATGCATTCGCTGATTTTGCATTAAAAGCAATATAAGCCGTCTTATTATTTAATACAGGACTATTTGTAGCTCTTAAAAATGTAAGGGATTGTTGTGCCATTTCCGCATTGATGGTACCAACTGATTGATTCAAGTCTGCAACAATATTGTTGGTATCAATTTGTTGTGGGATATTCAAACCGTGCTTGTATTTTGCCGTCAAGATTTTTTTAACCCTTGCATTGATATCCGAACGTTTAAGTCTTCTTTCTTTAATAGCTGCTCTGATTTTTTGAATGGATTGTCCAAGATCGCCTGGTAAACATAACATATCGTTTCCTGCAAGAATGGCTTGTACATTGGCTTCTCCTTGTGGGAAGTAATTCGCAATTGCCTTCATATCCATTGCATCCGTCACACTAATACCTTTAAATCCTAATTCTTTTTTCAATAACCCATTCACCGCATTAGGAGAGATGGAAGTGGCATATTTTGGTCTATCATCAATTGCAGGAACCGATAAATGCGCTACCATGATGGATTCAATACCTGCATCAATCAATGCTTTGAATGGAGCAAGTTCAAGACTATCTAATTCTGCTTTTGACTTATTAATGACAGGTAAATCAAAATGGGAATCTACATTCACATCACCATGTCCAGGAAAATGTTTCGCAGTAGCCATGATACCATTGTCTTGCATGCCTTTCATATACGCAACACCTTGTTGAATCACCTGTGCTTTACTCTGACCAAAACTACGGTCATTGATCACTGGATTAGATGGATTGTTATTGATATCAATTACTGGACCATAATTAATTTGTATCCCTAATCTTTTTAATTGTCCTGCAATCGCCGCACCCATTTGGTAGACTAAATTGCTTGAAGCAAATGCACCCATCGAAAGTTGTCTTGGAAAGGACTCCACACTATCCAAGCGCATACCCAAGCCCCATTCTGCGTCAATCGCAATGAATAAAGGGGTCTTAGCGATACTTTGATAAGCATTGGTTTGCACGGCTTGTCGAACAGGACCGCCCTGGAAAAAGCAAAGTCCACCTACATTGTACTGTTGAATTAAGTTGGAAATGGAGTCAATTTTATTTTGTGACCAATTGCTATGGGCTCTGATGACCATCAACTGGCCAATTTTTTGATTCATGTTCAAGGCAGAAAATTGTTTTCTAACCCACTTTTTCTCACTCATTTTTTGTGCCTGAATGGTGGTGGCAAATCCAACCAATAATAAACTGCCTAAGACTATTTTTTTCATATCGAATATATATACGGCAATTTAAGGATAAAAAAAGGCTTACCGAAGATTGGTAAGCCTTTTTTTAGCTATTTTTTATGAGCGTTGCTTCAGAAACAACAGATCCTTATGCTTCTGTATTTTCCTCATCTAATTCTGGTAAGGTTGGGGTCACTTTATGTTGTTGTAATTGAGCAAACCACTTCACCATTTTCTTCATATCGCTGGCATATACACGCTCAAAATCCATATTAGGGAAAACTTTCTTAAAGTAAGCTTGAGTCGCTTTTGCATCTTTTTCATTAGGTAGTCCTTCTTTTGACTTACCCATTGCAATAAACACTTCTGCCAAAAACACATTCTCTTTGGTTGTAAACACTTCAATACTCTCTAAATGAGAGAATTGGTAGGCTCTAGAACTGATGAATTGGGTGGCATTTGTCTCTAGGGATCTTGCAATTGCGCCATCACTTTTGCTGGTTAATAATTCAAATAAACCTGACATGCCTGAAACGGAAATCAATTTGTTATACTCCATGGGTTCTAGTCTTTTTTTAGGAACGCAAAATACGGAAAAACCCTCAATTTTCATTTTTTAAACTACCTTTGTTTATCATTAAAAATCAAGCATATGCCCG
>CAIZLI010000239.1 GCA_903933765.1 uncultured Bacteroidota bacterium | reverse complement strand
GCCAGTCATGTCACCCATAACACCTGCAGTTCCCGGCTTAACATTCTCCGCACCGCTAACTGAGTTAGGTCTAAACTCTACCCTAGATCCCACTTTAAGCACCACAGCGCCCCAGGTTTTAGATCCCTGAATATACCCTGCATTAATTTGTTCTTTAAATGTATATTGACTAGTTCTAAAGTCATCTTTGATATTCTTCCCATTCAACTCTTTTTGATAATTGGCTTGATTCTTAAAATACAATAAACTTGATTTTACCCCTGTTTCAACGGTAATCCCTTTCCACTTCTTTTTATAATCTGTTTGATAAGTATAAAAATCTCTATCATTTGAAAAATCGCCAAACCCTTTTGAAACAAATCCGCCAGCAAGTAATGAATTATTATATTGTTGATCTGTTGAGGCTCTTATGAAGTTATACGAAAAATCAATCGTCCATTCTCCACCCAAAGAATCTAATTTAAGCCTGGACCTTATAGATTGATTGAAATTAAAATTCGAACCATCATTATTCACCAATGACCCAATCGCACTAAGGTTTTGCTTTGCATTTTTTACAAGTAAGGACTCATTATTGGTGGAATTGATAAACGATTGTCCACTCACCCTAGCATCATAATTTAATTCAAAACGATCTGTCCAATTTCTACCAAGACCAAATCCAATATAAGCAGATCTATTTGGACTCAGCGTTTTTGCATTTTGCTTCAACACTGTGTCGATAGATAGAAAGCGATCTGTATTCACAATACTATAACCATCATTTTGATTGTACTGTGTATTCAAATAGGAATTGTATTTATCTGTGGTATTGTTTAATGTAAGTCCAATGAATTGGTTCCCATAAACCCCTTGATTCATTCCAGTATTCACGGACCCATTCAAACCAATCTTGATCCCTTTTTTCAAAACAATATTCACCACGCCACCGCCACCAGAAGCGTCGTATTTTGCAGAAGGCGTCCTTACTAATTCGATTTTTTGAATGGAATTAGGTGGTAAACTTTTTAACAAGGTGGCCATATCCGTAGCGCTCATCCTCAATTCTCTGCCGTTGATTTGGACACCTGCAGGAGATAATCCATTTAAATAAATATTACCATCCTGGTCAATGAAAATGCCTGGAATTTTTTCCATTGTCTCATAGGCATTGGTCGACGCAGCTGCTAAAGGCTCCGGATCCACCACCGATTTATCATCCTCTTGTCTTATTAAAGGTTTTGTAGAAGTCACTACCACTTCTTTCAACTGACCATTCGTTTCCTTGAGTTGAATCTTTAAACTATTTAAATTTTCAAACTTGATTGTTCTGTTATCTATTTGATATCCAACTGCACTGGTTTTTAGCGTATATAGTTTCCCAGGCTGTAAAATTATATTGGCTATCCCATTGCTATCCGCAACTTGATTTTTGGGCATCGTACTATCAACCATCTGAATACTGATGTTGGCAAATGCAATCGCTTGATTTTTATTATCCACTACCGTTAACTTTAACGGTGCCATTTGAGCAAACCCAAGCTTATGCATCAATACAATCAGTATAAGACCAATTATTCTAAAATGAAATTTTTTAAACCAACTCATGAATCAACAAAATATTTGTGGAGAATAGCGGGTTCGAACCGCTGACCTCTTGCATGCCATGCAAGCGCTCTACCAACTGAGCTAATTCCCCTTTTAATTTTACTTAAAAGCAAAAGAGCAACGAAAGAATCGTTGCTCTTTTTTATACAAGACTTTTATTTTAAATTAAGTTTTCTCCTACACCGTCGATCCAGTCTTTTACTGCTGCAGTCGTAACAGATTTTGGACGCTCTAATGGGAAGCCTAATGCACGATCCCATGTCAAACTTGCCAACACGCCTAATGCACGACTCACTGCAAATAAAACAGTATAGAATTCGTATTCCACAATGCCATAATGCACTAACAATGCACCACTATGTGCATCCACATTAGGCCATGGATTTTTTACTTTTCCTAATGACTCCAAAATCGGTGGAACTGTTTCATAAATATTCCAAACCGTGTTCACTAATTTATCATTTGGTAAATGTTTTTTACCAAATTCCATTTGTGCAGTGAATCGAGGATCTGTTTTTCTTAATACTGCGTGACCATAACCTGGCACTACTTTACCTTCACTCAATGTCTTTTTAACATAATCTACTATCTGCTCTTTAGAAGGACTATCCGTGCCAATCGAGTCTTGCATTTCAAAAATCCACTTGATCACTTCTTGATTCGCTAATCCATGTAAAGGACCTGCTAAACCATTCATCCCTGCTGCATAACTTAAATAAGGATCACTTAAAGCAGATCCTACTAAATGTGTTGTATGCGCAGACACGTTCCCACCTTCATGGTCTGCGTGAATGGTCATGTACAAACGCATTAATTCTTTGGTGCTCTCGTCTTCGTAACCCATCATGTAAGCAAGGTTACCTGCCCAATCCAATAATCCATTTGGATGAATATGTTCGTTGTTCTTGTATTTTCTTCTGTAGATATAGGCAGCGATTCTAGGCAATCTTGCAATCAAGTTCATTGAATCATCATAAGTGTATTGCCAATAATCTTTTTTATTCATCCCCTTTGCATATTCTTGTGCAAACTTACTTTCTGTTTGCAATGCCATCACCGCTGCAACATACATAGTCATTGGGTGCGTTCTTAATGGAAACGCATCAATCACATCAAATACATGAGAAGGTACATGGCTTCTTCTTTGCCAATTGCTTGTAATTTTTTTAACGTCTCTATCATTTGGTAATTCACCAATCATCATCAGGTAAAATAATCCTTCTGGTAATGGTTCATCTCCACCTTCTACTTTTGGCAATTTTGCTTGTAATTCTGGAATGGAATAACCGCGGAAACGAATTCCTTCTTGGGCATCTAATAAACTTGTCTCTGTAACAAGACCAGTCATACCTCTCATACCTTGGTATACCTGCGCTAAAGTGATGTCTCCAATCTTCTTTTCACCATGCACTTTAAGCATTTCTTTGATCTCATTAGCGGCTACTGTTGCTTTCTCCCCAAACCTGTCTTTGATCTCTTCCATATATCCAATGATTATAATTAATAAATCGATTTAAAATTGGACACAAAGTTAACTAAGAAATGCTTATTTAGGGGCTTTTTTGTATAAATAATAGACGACAAAGACAAAAATAATGTTGGGTATCCAAGCAGCTACAAATGGAGGTAAATTACCCTTTGTGGAGAAGATCGTAGAGAACCGATCAGTGATAATAAACAAGGCTGCAATAGTAAAGCCCATGGCCAAATGTGCCCCACTTCCACCCCTGACTTTTCGGCCAGCAATGATGGCCCCAATCATGGTTAAAAGTAATACAGTAATGGGGGTAGCGTCACGTCTATATCTTTCTATTTTCAACTCATTTAAACCCTCCGAACCCCTTAAGGCTTCCACCCTAATCTGTTTGATCAGTTGTGGGGTTGTCAATTTGTCTTTGGCATATTTATCTTTCTCCAAGTCAATAGGTTTGAAAGGATACTTTTTGTGGACATTAGGCAGATAAGTCACCAGTTCTTTTTTGTCTGTTACTTTGCGCTCTATGACTTCGGACAATTCCCAATCCTTTTTTGCAGTATCCCAAATAATTGCTTCTGCTCTTATATTATACACCACTTGCTCCCCTTTTACGGTATATGCAAAAAAGTTATTGCCTCGCTTGTATGAAGTATCATAACCATAAATCCCGGCATAAGTAAAGGAATCAATCCTAAAATAATAGTCATTAGAGCCTCTTAATAAAGCGTTGTAAGATGAGTTTGCATCAATATAAGTGGCTTCAAAATCGCCACGAATATTATTGGCTTTTGGCACAATCCATTGGTTGGATATCCATAACACCAAGCCTAAAAATAAACCTCCAATCCAATAAGGTCTTAACCATCTGTTATAAGAAGTGCCACTTGCTAAAATTGGGACAATCTCTGTTTGCCCTGCCATTTTAGAAGTAAAAAAGATCACCGCTATAAATACAAACAAAGGAAATAACAATGCTATAATATGGGGTATAAATCCAACATAATAATTATTGATGATTTCGGAACTTGTCAAACCAGATCGCACAAAATCATCTGTCTTTTCACTCACATCAATCACCACTGCAATGACTGCAAAGAAAAAAATGGCAAAGAAGAACACTGCCAAAAATTTTTTTAATATGTACCAATCCAGTTTTTTCAATGCTTATAATCTTTTACTGATTTGTGGAATCATTTCGGTTTTCCATGCTTTATAATC
>CAIZLI010000238.1 GCA_903933765.1 uncultured Bacteroidota bacterium | reverse complement strand
TCTTGCACGGGCGAGACACTTGTTGAGCCTTGTGGGAAATGGATTGCGAAGGTAGGACAAGTGTGGAATATAGCAAAAAAAATAGCCCCCAAATTGGAGGCTATCTGTAATATATTCATTGAAAATCAGCCTATTAGCCGATTCCGATCTTAGAATTAAGTGGTAGGCTTCTTTTTACCCCCTGCTTTAGGTTGGAAAATGGCAAACATTCTCTTTCCTTCTAACTTAGGCATACTTTCTAAAGTACCACATTCAGCAAGTCTTTCAGCAAATTTCAATAAAAGCAATTGACCTCTGTCTTGGAACATGATAGCTCTACCTTTAAATTGAACATAGGCTTTCACCTTATTTCCGTCTTGTAAAAACTTTTCGGCGTGTTTTGCTTTAAAATCAAAATCATGATCATCAGTACCAGGAGTGAAACGAATCTCTTTAATCTCTGATTGTTTTGAGTTCGCTTTCATCTCTTTTTCTTTACGCTTTTTCTCGTATAGAAACTTTTTATAATCAATGACTTTACATACTGGTGGATTGGCAGTTGGAGAAATCTCTACTAAGTCTAAACCTTGGTCAGCAGCTATTTTCAGCGCGTCTTGTGTGTTGTAAACGCCTACGGTGATATTGTCACCAACCAGTCGTATTTCTGGTACTCTAATACGATCATTGATACGGTGCTCTGGTTCTTGTTGTCTTTGAAACCTTGGGTTAAATCTTGGTCCTCTGTTGGGTAATGCCATTAATAGTTAAAACGTTGTTTAAGTTTGTAAAGATAGTCAATGTTATGCTTCAGGTGCCTTTCTTTCGACAATTTCTTGATGGATCTGAGAAATAAAGGCGGTTTTATCCATCATACCTAAATCCCCTTTGCCTTGTCTTCTGATAGATAATTGACCCTCGGTCATCTCTTTTTCTCCAATAACAAGCATATAAGGCACTTTCATCAATTCGGTATCACGGATCTTTTTACCAATTTTTTCGTTTCTATCATCAATCTCGGCACGAACCCCAGCTTTGCGCAATTCCGCCAATACCTCTTGGGCATAAGGCATGAATTTATCGCTGATTGGCAAAATCTTTGCTTGTAATGGCGCCAACCATACTGGGAATTTACCAGCATAATGCTCTAATAAGAAACCAATAAATCGTTCATGTGTTCCTAAAGGTGCACGGTGAATAATCAATGGTGTTTCTGGCTCATTGTCTTTATTAGTGAAACTTAGTTTAAATCTTTTTCCTTGTGCAAAATCTACTTGATTGGTTGCCAATGTAAACTCTCGACCAATGATACTCCAAATTTGCACATCAATTTTAGGTCCGTAAAATGCACCTTCATCCTGTACTTCCACAAATGGCGTACCTGTTTCAATTAATACTTCACGCACCATTTGTTCAGTCTCTAACCACAACTCAGGTTCATTGATATATTTCTGTCCCAATTTTGCTGGATCATGCAAGCTTAATCGCATCACATACTTGTCGATACCAAAAATATTAAAGTACTTCAAGTACATGTCATTCACCGCTCTAAATTCTTGTGCAAATTGTTCTTTAGTACAATATATATGTGCATCATTCATGTGCAAACAACGTACACGCATCAATCCAAATAATTCACCAGATTGCTCATAACGATAACAAGTACCATACTCTGCAAGCCTTAGTGGCATGTCTTTGTAGCTCTTTGGTTCTGCATCAAAAATTTTATGGTGATGCGGACAATTCATTGCTTTTAAATAATATTTCGTGCCATCCAATTCCATTGGAGGGAACATACTATCTTGGTAATATGGCAAGTGACCACTTGTGATATACATGCTTTCTTTAGCGATATGTGGTGTCACTACACGCTTATAACCAGCTGCTTCTTCGGTCTCTTTTGCAAGTCGTTCTAATTCTTCGATAATGATGGTACCGTTTGGCATCCATAAAGGAAGTCCTGGTCCAACATCATCATCCATGGTGTAAATGCCTAATTCTTTTCCTAATTTTCTATGGTCTCTTTTCTTTGCTTCTTCTAATAATAATAAGTACTCATCCAATTCTTTT
>CAIZLI010000237.1 GCA_903933765.1 uncultured Bacteroidota bacterium | reverse complement strand
ACCTGTATTTATTTTACTAACTACATCTACAATTTTTCCTAATGGAATTCCACGACCGTAGTCACGAATAGTAACTGTTTTATCCTGTATTGAAATTTCAACCTGTTTACCATACCCCATGGTATGTTCATCAATACAGTTATCAATCACCTCCTTCATTAAAACATATATACCATCATCTGGTGCAGACCCATCCCCCAATTTTCCAATATACATTCCTGGACGCAAACGAATATGCTCCTTCCAATCCAATGACCTAATGGAGTCTTCGTTATATTCTGCACCAATTTTTACTTCTGCCATAATTATCAATACTTTATGAGCAATAAATGCCCTAATCAAGCTGCAAATCTAATACTCCAAATAAGTTTTGCAATCTAAATATTGGCAAAACAGGGCAAATGTGGATAAAAGGATTAAAGCATTATCTTTATCCCATCGAAAATAAAGCAACATATCCTATTACAGATCTTGTTTTTATTAAAAACAAGGCCCTTGAACTTGAAGCAGAAAACGTCCAATTTCAGGATTTTTTGAGGAATTTGGATAGTTTAAGCTTGGATAAGGCTGTTTTTGAGCTCTCCGAAGCCATATCACCCAAAATTGAATGTACTGACTGCGGGAACTGTTGTAAAAGTTTGATGGTCAATATAGATGAGAACGAGGCCAATCATTTATCTGCACATTTAGGACAGACTAGGGAAGAATTTGACCAAAACTACCTGGACAAGGGTGAATCGGGCAGAATGGTGATCAATGCCATCCCCTGTCATTTCTTGGTTGGCAACAGTTGTAGTGTATACACACATCGATTTGCAGGTTGTAAGGAATTCCCTGCTTTTCATGTGCCTGATTTCAATAAAAGGTTATTTACGACCTATATGCACTACGATCGATGCCCGATCATTTTTAATGTGATGGAGACATTAAAAGTAGATACTGGATTTAGTAATAAGCAACTTTAAATCTTAAGTGCATGCCTTTACAATTTGGAATTGATATAGTTTTAAAAAATGAACCAAACTGGAAAATGGATCGTATTGCCATGCTCACAAATGATGCAGCAAGAACTAAGACAGGGATTATTAGCAGATTGGCTTTAAAAAATGCAGGATTTAATTTGATCAAAATATTTTCACCAGAACATGGGATCAAAACAATTGGAGAAGATGGGGCATACATACAGGATGGATTAGATGAAATCACAGGACTCCCAGTGATTAGTTTATACGGAGAAAAATATATGCCAACCGCAGATGACATGAAGGATATTGATCTAATGTTATTTGATATCCCTGATGCTGGCACCAGGTTTTACACCTATTTATGGTCGATGACTTATTGGATTGAAGCAGCAGCAAAGCTGAATAAAAAGGTAATCATCTTAGACCGACCAAACCCTTTAGGGGGTAATCAATCTTTGATTGAAGGCCCCATGTTAGATGAAACCATATCAAGTTTTATAGGTCGTTTGAATATTCCTGTAAAACATCAATGTACCCTTGGCGAATTAGCGCTTTATTTTAATGCAACCCAATCTTGGAATGCCAATATCAATGTTATTGCATGCGAGGGATGGAAGCGCGAACATTTATTTTATGATTGGATCATGAAATGGGTTAATCCTTCACCAGCACTACAAAATTTTGAAGCCACCTTGTTATATCCAGGACTTTGTTTTTTTGAAGCGACCAATGTTTCTGTTGGTAGAGGTACAAACTATTCTTTTGAATGGATTGGTGCGGAATGGATGAATTTACCCGCTATGATGTTAGTAGGTCAAAATATTTTGAAGGAAGATCTAAAAATTGAAAACTTGTCTTTACCCATTACAATAGATGGAAATACAAAAGAAACAAAAGGCATCAGAATAAAAATAATTGAACCGAAATTTTATTCAGCAGTCATCAATGGATTAATCTTATTAAAATTAGTAAAAGATATACATCCAAAAGCATTCAAATGGATGCCTTATAAAACAAACGCAAATCCAACAGGTGAAAATCATTTGTCTTTACTATTAGGTATCCCAAATGCAGAAGCAATATTTGATTT
>CAIZLI010000236.1 GCA_903933765.1 uncultured Bacteroidota bacterium | reverse complement strand
CATTGATGACAAACAATTTGAAGAATTGCATATCAAACTCAATTTAAAGTAGCCTCATGCAACAACCTTCGAAATTATACCTTGTACTATCTTATATATTGATTCCTATTGCTTTGTTTTTTGGTTTCATGGATAGCATTTTATTGATATCTGCGCTTGCCAATCCAAGTGCCATGATCCTTGTGTTTGCAATGGCCTGTATTGTGATATATAGTTTTACTAGTTTTAAATTTTTAAAACTAGGCATTGAAAGGGAGCAAATTCAAACCTCTAAATTAAAGGACTGGATTAAAGTCAATGCTTATGTGAGCTTGTTGATGTTTTGTTTGATCTTTTTGAATGCAGTGAGCATCTTACTTTCAAGCGATGTTATTTTGATCAAATTTATTGATGAATTTTTAGCACAACAATCTGGCTTACCTCCTGAAATGAATAGCCAATTTGTACTAAAGACCTTGCGCATTGCAGCTTATTTCCTATTTGTGATTGGCGCAGTAGGCATCTTACATATTCGTATGACTTTGAGATTGGTCAGAGACAATGATCACCTTTTTGAATAATCGAAGAAAAGATTTCATAAAAAATAAAGGCCCCGATTGGGGCCTTTATTTTTAGATGGATTATCAACTATATATCGATCAATTAAATTATTTAATAAATTTTAATTTGTAATTTTCTCGGGCACCGCGCGACCAACAATGCCTGAAGCAGCGCCTCTATCTCCACCCTCGTGGTATTCTGCATCTTCATTCACATCCCATAGATCAAATAGTTCTTTACCTGCAATAATATTCTTAGCAGCCAACATCGCTGTCATCATACTATGGTCTTGGTTATTGTATTTATGCATACCATTACGTCCCACTAAATACAATCCTTTGTATTCCTTCAATGCTTCGCGGATTAAATTCAAATGGTCCTTGTATTCATGATCGTATACAGGATAAGCTTTTGGTTGTCTTACTACATAACCATCCACCACTGCAGAAGGCTTGGTCAAACCAATTTGATCAATCTCTTTAGTACCCAATGCAATTAATTCCTCATTGCTGCTGGTCCATAATCCATCGCCTTCAAAACAGAAGTATTCCAATCCATAACAAGCCATTTCAGGATCTGGTACCATGAATGGACTCCAAGATTTAAAGTTTTGAATACGGCCTACTTTCACGTTTGGCTCGTGGATATAAATCCAGTTATCGCTAAACGCATCTTGGTCTTTACAAATTAAGACCACCGTTAAGAAGTCTCTATATTTTAATTGGCTAGCTGCATGCAATACAGGCGCACTAAACGCAGGTGCCACTGCAGGAATCAATTCACGCATTGGCGCAGAGGATAAAACATAATCAAAGCCTTCTAATACAGCACCATTGCTTGTATGCACATTCCAAGTATCGCCAGTTTTTTCAATTTTATTGACCCCTGTGTTCATTTCAATTTTAACACCCAAAGCTTTACTCTTCACCACACATTCCTCCCACATCATACCTGGTCCACGTTTTGGATAACGGAATGAATCAATTAAGGTTTTAATCACATCCCCCTTGCTCTTTTTACCAGATGGTTTAAATAAAGCATTCCATACTGCACTGCTCAAAGACAATCCTTTAATACGCTGTGCTGCCCAGTCTGCAGAAATTTCTTTACAAGGTATTCCCCATACTTTTTCGGTATAGGTTTTAAAGAAGATATTAAATAATCGTTTTCCAAATTGATTGGTTACCCAGTCTTCAAAGTTTTGTGGATCCTTAATTGGAAATAATTTTGCTTTCAAATAACTCATCACACATAAAAAGCTTTCGAAGATGCCTAATTTTAATAAGGCTTCAAATGCCGCTAACGGATAAGAGAAAAACTTTTTATTGTAAAATATTCTTGAGCTTCTTGGACGTTCTAATAATTCATCCGATAAAATCTCTGTCCAAAAGTCTTCTACTTCTTTTGATTTTGAAAAAAATCGGTGACCGCCAATATCAAAATGATATCCTTTATAAGATTCAGTTCTAGAAATACCTCCTACATAGGTTGGATCTTTCTCAAATACAGTGACATCTTGTGCTGCTTTGCCTAATAAATAAGCAGCAGTTAAACCTGCTGGACCGGCACCTATAATGGCTACTTTTTTACTCATGGAGGGTTCTAATTTGGGCAAAATTGCAAAAATATATTGGGATTGTGGCGAATATGCACAAAGAGTTTGATCAAAACCTTAAATTTGTTGCTATGTCAATGAATACAACCATAGAATGGAGCACCAAGCATTTCTCAGAACTCAATGTGGATGAACTTTACGCCATCTTAAGACTCAGATCTGAGGTATTTGTAGTAGAACAAAATTGTGTCTTTTTAGACATGGACAATAACGACCAAATTGCTTACCATACCATGGGATGGTTGAATGGCGAACTCATTGCCACTACCCGATTATTTAACGTAGACCAAAGCTATCCAGGCTATCAAAGTATCGGACGCGTAGTTGGATCTCCAAGACATAGAGGGATTGGCGCAGGAAAAGCATTGATGCAATATTCCATTGCAGAATGTGAAAGATTATTTGGAAAGCACCCTATTAAAATTGGCGCACAATTGTATCTAAAGAAATTTTACGGAGAACTAGGTTGGGAACAAGCAGGAGAGATGTATTACGAAGATGCCATTGAGCATATTCCAATGATCAGAAAATAAGCACCTGCTTTACTAATTAATAAAGTATTTATTGAACCT
>CAIZLI010000235.1 GCA_903933765.1 uncultured Bacteroidota bacterium | reverse complement strand
GTGCCTTTACCAGGAATAGGTGCAATAATACGAATACCTAGTGCGGCCAAACTCAAAGCAATATCGTCTTCCAAGTTTTTAATTCTACTAATACGCACACCAGGTGCTGGTACAATCTCATATAAAGTAACTGTTGGGCCAACAGTCGCAGAGATACGTTGGATAGCGATATCGTAATTTTTTAAAGTAGCGATGATCTGATTTTTGTAGGTCTCCAATTCTTCTGGATCTTGTACAATTTTTTCAGAGCCATGCGTCTCTAATAAATTAATATGTGGGTACTTGTAATTTTTTAAGTCTAAAGTGGCATCATACTTAGTGGTTAAGCTACCCACAGATGCTAGTATTTTTTCCTTTTGTACTTCGTTAATTTCTAAATCAAGGTCTTCTAATAATTCGTCGTCAATGTCCAAATCCTCCTCGTCATCGGGCTCGGCTTCATCATCACTCGCTGTGCGCGAGTTCTCATCACTCGCTGTGCGCGAGTTCTCCTCAACTAATGGAGTTTTTTTTTCATCCCCTGGCTCTTCATTTAAAGACAATTCATCAATAAATAATTTTGGACCAAGTTCCCCAAGTGCTTCATCTGTTTCATCCATTTCGGGCATGATGACTGATACACCTGAAGTGTTTTCTTTTAATGAATTACCAGTGGGGATCATTGTCTCTGCAGGCGCAGAATTGTTTAAGTCCCATTCTTGTTTCACTGCTTCCTCCGTGTCTTCACTCACAAATTCTGGTACTTTTTTCTTTGGAATTAAAAAATCAAAATTGGGTACATTAAAGCTTGGATTAAACCTCCATATGATATAACTAAATCCTGCAATAAATAAAATCGCACCCGTACCAAAAACCCCTACCCATTTAGTCAACCAACTACTGCTATATTCTCCTAAAGCACCTCCCCAAGAAAATGTAGTATTGGGTGTGAGATAGGCAAAGCAAGTACTTAAAACCAAAAGGCCGAGTAACACATATCTTAAATTACGCCACAAACTAAAAATTGGTTTTGTGAAAAATAAATTCACACCTAATACAAAAAAGAAAGTACAAAATAAGTAAGCGGCGATACCAAATCCATTGAACATCATTTGATATGCTACAAAAGCACCAATATACCCTAATAAATTATTGGCTTTCACATCTTGTAAAGAAAATAATTGGGTTCTCCATAACTGCACCATGTCTTGGTCTTCCTGCCAAGTAAATAAATAAGATGTAAATGCAACAAAAAGGAATAAGCTAACCAATAAAGAGACTGCTCCCAATATCTTCATTGTGCGTTCATCTTTCACTACATCAGATACGACTACATCTGCTTCTTTATCCGGATTTAAAATCGGGGAATTTACCTTTGGTGTTGATTTGCTTTTAAGCGTATTTGCCATGATGACAAATATAAAAAGAATTGGCTACATATCCACTTTATTCAGCCAAACAGCCCTGGCCCAAATAGCCCAGCCTAACATGAAACAAAGCCCACCAATTGGGGTAACTGGCCCAAGTATAAAAGCCCAGCTTGGATGGATGACAGATAAAAGGGCTAGCCCATATATGGACCCGCTAAATAAAAAAGCACCTACAATGAAAAAATGAGCTGCCCATCCTATCCCTATGTTAAGGATATCATTGGACTTGTTGAGTTGACCATAAATAGACAATGCAATCAATGCCAATGCATGGATTAACTGATAACGCACCCCTGTCTCATAACTTACTAATTTCTCTGGGGTCAAAACCGATTTTAATGCGTGTGCTCCAAATGCACCCAGTAATACTGCAATGATTGCAAATGTGATTCCCCAAAGTAAAATTTTACGATGCATGTTTTTGAATTAACTTTTTTAACCCTGATTCAGTGATCTGGTCAGATGTTAAACGGTAATCTGCTTGTTTGTAAAATGGATGTCGTTCCACTAATTTTTGTTCTAAAAAAGCCGCAAGTTCACTAGCTGAAAGATTTGCTATCAAAGGGCGATGTGCTTTTTCGGCACTTAGTCTTTTTACCAAGACATCAACTGATTCATCTAGCCAAATCACGATGCCTTCTTTTTTCATCCAGTCCATATTTTCCTGAGTACAAGCCGTTCCTCCACCTGTAGCCACTACATACTTTTTCTTTTCTTTAAACCATTTTAAAATTTTAGACTCCACTTTTCTAAAATAAGCTTCACCGTCTTCGTTGAAAATTTCAGCAATGGTTTTTTCTTCGTTCATTTCAATCAAAGCATCTAAATCATAGCCAACGGATTTATTCCATTTTGCCATCTGCTTCAACCAATGAGACTTTCCAGAACCCATCATCCCTATCAAAAATATCCGCTCTGCTGCCATAGATTATGTAAATGCGTTGAATCCTGTTATATCCATCCCTGTAATCAACAAATGAATATCATGTGTTCCTTCATAAGTGATTACACTCTCTAAGTTCATCATGTGACGCATTACAGAGTACTCTCCTGTAATACCCATACCACCTAACATTTGTCTAGCATCTCTAGCTATATTGGTTGCCATTTCACAACTGTTTCTTTTAGCCATACTAATTTGAGCAGCAGTGGCACGACCTTCATTCATCAATACGCCCAAACGCCAAACAAGCAATTGTGCTTTGGTAATTTCAGTCACCATCTCGGCCAATTTCTTTTGTTGTAATTGGAATCCGCCAATTGGTCTACCAAATTGAACGCGCTCTTTACTATATCTTAATGCGGTATCATAACAATCCATTGCGGCACCGATGGTACCCCAAGCGATACCGAATCTTGCTTTATTTAAACAACTCAACGGTCCTTTTAATCCTTTGACATTTGGCAAGAGATTTTCCTTAGGTACTTTCACATTGTCAAAAACCAATTCACCAGTTGCACTCGCACGCAAGCTCCATTTACTATGCGTAGTTGGCGTTGAAAATCCTTCCATGCCGCGCTCTACAATGATACCTACAATTTCTCCTGCTTCGTTCTTTGCCCATACCACTGCCACCTGTGCAAAAGGCGCATTGCTGATCCACATTTTGGCACCATTTAAAATATAATGATCCCCTGCGTCTTTAATATTCGTTAACATACCAGATGGATTAGAACCATGATCTGGTTCTGTTAATCCAAAACATCCTAACCATTCGCCAGATGCTAATTTTGGTAGATATTTTTGTTTTTGTGCTTCAGTGCCATAAGCATGAATCGGAAACATCACCAAAGAACCTTGAACACTCGCTGTGCTTCTTACACCACTATCACCTCTTTCCAATTCTTGCATCATCAATCCATAACTGATATAATCTAAACCTCCACCGCCATACTCTGTTGGCACTGTTGGTCCAAAACAACCAAGGTCACCTAATTGCTTCACAATTTGATTTGGAAATTCTGACTTTTGCGCATACTCCTCAATGATCGGTGATATCTCTGTTTTCACATAGGTTCTTACTGCATCTCTAACCATTAAATTTTCTTCAGACATCAATTCATCTAATTGATAATAATCTGGGGACTCAAACAAATCTGCTCTTACTGCCATGGTTTGTAATTTTAATATAATGATTGGGGCATAAAGGTACTAGAAAGGGCTTAATATTCTTTATTTCAAGTGTATTAATTAGCTGATTTATTCGCTTAATAAAGCTTTCATTTCGGCTGCATAGCCTTTTGCTGCAATCGCTGCATCCTCCGCAAAATTAGTGCCGCTGCTTGCAAAAATGATGGCCCTACTTGCATTAATCAGTAAGCCAACAGCATCATTCTTGCCATACTTAGTGACTTCAGACAAACTTCCACCTTGGGCGCCCACGCCTGGCACCAATAAAAAATGTGCTGGTATAATTTTTCGGATGGATTCCAAATCATTGGCCTTGGTTGCACCAACTACGAACATCAATTGTTCAGGACTGCCCCAAGTTGCTACTTGTTCTAAAACGGATTCATATAGAAATTGACCGTTCGCTAATTTTTGTTGCTCAAAATTTTGACTTCCTGGATTAGAGGTCAACCCCAATACGATTGTCCACTTATTTTGATACCCTAAAAAAGGATCAATACTATCCTTCCCCATATAAGGTGCTACTGTAATGGCATCAAAAGGCAGGGTTTCAAAAAATGTTTTTGCATATTGTGCGGATGTGTTTCCTATATCTCCTCTTTTTGCATCCGCAATGGTAAAATGAGAGGAAGGGATATGTGCCAATGTCGCTTCCATGGCTTCCCATCCAGCTATGCCCTGTGATTCGTAAAATGCAGTATTGATTTTATAACTCACACAATAAGGTGCAGTCGCATCGATGATCGCTTTATTAAATGCAATGACGCCAGCTTTATTTTTTGGCAAACCAGCAGGTAGTTTTTCAATATCTGTATCCAATCCAACGCATAAGTAGGATTGTTTTGCATGTATTTGATCTACCAGAAATTCTTTTGTCATGTATTTTAATTTTTCTTTACAAAAACTTGGTATCCCCAAGCTTTCATTGGCAAGGATTGAATGCCTGATACTTGTTGCTTGGTAAATACTTCTTCGAATGAAGCTGGCGCTACCCCATCAAGAATGGCTTGTTGTGGTTGATTGGACAAGTTCAATACCACCACTACTTTATCACGGCCATTGCTTCTTTCATATGCCATGATCTGCCCTGGAAGATTCACTTTCAATCTTTTGAAATTCGCATTGTCTGCAAATGCGCTATTTGATTTTCTAAGCTTTAAAAGTATCGAATAAAAATTAGCACGTTCGTATCTATTAAACTCAATGCTGTCTTTTTCAAAAAATGCCAAAGGTCTAAGTACAGGCTCTTCTTGACCACTATAAATTAAAGGCATTGTTCTATTGTAGGTTTGTGTAAACACAGCAAATGGTGTATGAATGGCCCCTGGCATAGTTGCGTAGTCTGCTTTGTTCCAAGAGTTCTCATCATGATTGCTGGTGAAATACAATCTTTGCGCTCCTTTTATAAATTCCTTTTCTATGTTTTGCAAAACCGTATCTAATGCAAGGATGTTTTTCTTTCCTGCTGCGATATCATTTAAAACATGAAACTCTTTCCAAGTATAAGTCGCATCAAAACCTGTCTCATGTAATTTTGCATCGTCT
>CAIZLI010000234.1 GCA_903933765.1 uncultured Bacteroidota bacterium | reverse complement strand
TTCCTTTACCAGTACAACTCATGCTTGTAGCACCTTCTCCAAAATATTCTACAATCGCACCAGTACCACCTTTTACAGTTAAGATACCAGCTACTTTTAAAATCACATCCTTAGGAGCAGTCCATCCATTTAATTTTCCTGTTAATTTGATACCTATTAATTTAGGCCATTTTAATTCCCATGGAAGTCCAGCCATTACATCACATGCATCTGCACCACCTACACCAATAGCAATCATGCCTAATCCACCTGCATTCACTGTATGTGAATCGGTGCCTATCATTAAACCACCTGGGAAAGCATAGTTTTCTAAAACTACTTGGTGAATAATACCAGCACCTGGTTTCCAAAAACCTAAACCATATTTGTTAGACACAGAAGCTAAGAAATCATACACTTCTTTACTGTCTGTAGTGGCTACTTGTAAATCTTGTTTGGCTTCTACTTTTGCAGAGATCAAGTGGTCACAATGCACAGTACTAGGTACAGCCACTTTAGGACGACCTGCTTGCATAAATTGTAACAAGGCCATTTGCGCAGTAGCATCTTGCATCGCAACACGGTCTGGTGCAAAATCTACATAAGAACCACCTCTTTCAAAGCTTTCTAATTTTTGATCACTATGTAAATGGGAGAATAAAATTTTCTCAGATAAAGTGAGTGGACGGCCCAACATTTTACGAGCTGCTTCTACTTTTGCTGGCATTTCAGCATACAATTTTTTGATCATGTCGATATCAAAAGCCATAGGTATCATTTTAGGTGTTAAAACTGATGCAAAGGTAAGCGAAAATGACCCTCGGCGCAATCAAAAAATGCACTTTTATGTCCACTTTTTTAATTAGATTTGGGTATAGCTTTAAACAATTGAAAATGCAAAAATTGAGAGATTTTCTAGAATTACATGCTTTTGGCGTTTGTTCGGCCATGGGAGAGCGTTTAGGTATCGCTAGCTCTAAAATAAGAACCTGGTTTATTTATATCTCCTTTTTAACCTTTGGATCCCCAGTGATCATTTATATGGTTCTTGCTTTTTGGAGAAGTATGAAGCATTATATCCTTTTAGGAAAACGTAATCCTTTAAAGTACTAGATCACTGCTTTTCGTAAGCGTACTAATTTTTCTAACAAGGGTTCCAACAATTCCAATTTCAACATATTGGCCCCATCACTTTTTGCTACAGCAGGGTTAGGATGTGTTTCTATAAACAATCCGTCCGCACCAGTTGCAATCGCTGCTTTTGCGATGGTTTCAATTAAACTTGGGTTACCTCCTGTGATACCAGAAGTCTGATTAGGTTGTTGCAAAGAATGCGTACAATCCATTATGACTGGCACATTATTTTCGGCCATGGCAGGGATATTTCTATAATCTACCACAAGGTCTTGGTAGCCAAATGTATTGCCTCTTTCGGTTAACATCACTTTTTCGTTGCCTGCTAATTTAATTTTATCTACTGCAAATTTCATTGAAGCGCCACTTAAGAATTGGCCTTTTTTAACATTCACAATTTTTCCTGTCTGAGCAGCTGCCACTAATAGATCGGTTTGACGACATAAAAATGCAGGGATCTGCAAAATATCAATGAACTGAGCGGCAATAGCAGCTTCTTCGTGCGCATGAATATCGGATGTAGTGGGTACATTAAATCTTGCACCTACTTTTTTGATTAATTCCATTCCAGTATCATCCCCAATACCCGTAAATGAATTTGCACTGGTACGATTTGCTTTTCGATAGCTTGCTTTAAAAACATATGGGATACCTAAGTTTTTACAGATAGTGGATACTTTTTCACCAATCTCCATGACCAATGCCTCGTCTTCTACCACACATGGCCCTGCAATTAAGAAAAATTGATTGGGATCGTAAGCTTGTGCTTTAAATAAATCTTGTAAATATTTAGGTATCATAAGAGCGGTTTTGCGAGGTCAAAGTTAAATAAAATGAATGAAGTATCGGAGGGTTAAAAGCGTAAACCTAAGCTAATACCTAAGCCTCTAATTCCTGCCCAAGGTCCTTTCATGTCTGCAGTAGCGCCGTTTTGGTCCACTTTAGATTTTAATTCAAAAGGGTTCACCTTGATATCATCCAATGTTTTTTGAAGTGCATCAACAGCCTGAGATGGTAATTTTTCTGGAGATATGAAACTTAAATTACCAGTCGAGCTACCAAAATGTCCACCAATGAACCAAATGTCAATCACTAATTTTGTAAGTAATTGTTTCTGCAATCCAATATAGGCCCCATAACTATTAGACTTGATCGTTCCATTGAGTCCTGCTGTTTTTGTTATTGGAGTATTGCCAATAATAGCACCAACTGTTGGATCTGGTGTATAAGTATAGTCCACAGGAACAGATAAATCAAAATTGGCAAATCTTGCATAAGGAGCAATATAAAAACCAGACATTTTTTGCAAGCCCAGATAGAATCTACTTTCAAAAGTCAAAGCATTATTTCCCATTTGGAATAAATCAAAATTAATGGCCGAATTATCAATGTATTTTTCTGTGATTGATTGTAAAGGCAGACTTCCTTTTGGCATGTAACGATAGCTCGCAGAAACAGACATAAAATGGTTCAAACTTCTTTCATAAGAAAAGTGGTAATTCCTTAAGGCGAAGCTTGTCAGATTACCTTTGATGATATTTTTTCCACCAATTAATTTTTGAGCAGGCACTTGTAGCGTAACAAGTAAGGCTAGGATAAAGAGTAATTTTTTCATAGTTGTTTTTATTTTGTGTACTTCCATTTTAATTGCAAAGACAATCCAGCTTGCTGTAAGGCATCCGACCGCATAGGCGCTAATTTCACCGTTAAATTATTGCTTACATCAAATTCTTTTAAGTGCCCTGAAACAGAAGCATCTGCCACATTGATACCCCATGCTAGTATAAACCACATAATGGAGTAGTCTCTATTTTTTCTAAAAATATTTCGGTAACTCTGTAATGATCCTGCAGTTAAATTCTTTAAGGTTGGATCAATCTTAATCACATTTGAATTGTCTCCATTTGCTTCTTGAATTCTTGCTTCATAAGCAAATTTTGTTTTTGTATATAAATCGTTATTGTACACATAAGTGGCAACAGGCACTGCAAGTACCCCGTATACCAATGGAATTTTCCAATATTGTTTATTATATGCTTGACCTAATCCAGGTAAGATGGCAGATCTTTTGGTTGCTTTTTTTGGGGAATGTTGTAGATGGATGATCGTGCTATCTTGTGCCCACAAGGTTTGTTGTAAACACAACAAAAACAATATGGTAAGAAAGCTTTTCATCTAACTAATTGTTACTTGCATTGCTTCAAGGATCTTATTCAAAGCATTCAAATCATTGTAGCTTATGGTAATTTTACCCGATCCATTTTTTTGATGCTGTAATTGTACTTGGGTACCAAAATGGTCTTTTAATTTATTTTCCAATCTTTGGTAAACAGGAGAGAGTTGATTTGGATGATTTGCGTTGGCTGTATTTTTTGATCCAGGTGTTGAGTTCAAATTTTTGATCAAAGCTTCTGTTTGACGAACAGTCAATCCTTTTTCAATAATTTCTTTTAATAGGAACAGTTGCTTATCTACCTCTTTCCCAATTAATAATTTCGCCAAACTCACACTCAAGCTTCCGTTTCTGAGTGCTGCTTGAATAGCAGGCGGTAATTCTAATAAGCGGATATAGTTGGACACAGTAGAACGGTCTTTACCCATGCGCTCTGCTACTTGTTCTTGGGTATAGTTGAGTTCGTCCATCATCCTTTGGTAACTCAAAGCCACTTCGATCTCGTTTAGGTCGACTCTCTGTAAGTTCTCTAATAATGCTAGTTCTAATAATTCTTTATCGTTACCTAATCTGATATATGCGGGGACATCTGTTAATCCAGCAATTTTAGCAGCACGGAATCTTCTTTCTCCTGCAATCAATTGGAATTTTCCATTGGTTAATTGCGCCACTGTAATAGGTTGGATCAAGTCATGCATCTTCAAAGACTGAGCCAATTCTTGTAAAGCCTTTTCGTCAAAATCTTTTCTTGGATTCTTAGGATTGACAATAATATTTGTCAATGCAATTCTATTGATCGCTATCGCTTTTTCGATGGCAGCAGGTTGAACCTTGCCTGCAGGATTTTTAAAATCTGCATCCATATTCTGCAATAAAGAACGTAGCCCTTTACCAATTAAATCTTTGTTGGGTGTGCTTTTACTCATAGTACTAATCTATTATTCGCTCGGCATTACTCATTTTAGTCATGCCATTTTTCTGTAAAATTTCTTTCGCTAAATTTAAATAGTTCACGGTACCCTTACTATCTGCATCATATAAAATAACTGGCTTGCCCACACTTGGCGCTTCGCTCAATCTTGTGTTACGATGTATAATGGTAGAGAAGACCATTTCATCAAAATGCTTTCGCACTTCGCTCACTACCTGATTGCTCAATCTAAGTCGACCATCATACATGGTCATCAAAATACCTTCTATCTGTAAATCTGGATTGAGTCTACTTTGAACTATTTTAATGGTGTTCAATAATTTTCCTAAGCCCTCCAATGCAAAAAACTCACATTGAACTGGCACTATTACACTATTGGATGCCACTAATGCGTTGACCGTGATTAATCCTAAAGAAGGCAAACAGTCAATGATGATAAAATCATATTGATCGTCTATAGCAGCGATTAAATTTTTTAAGACATTTTCTCTATTCGGGAAATTCACCAATTCGATTTCGGCACCTACTAAGTCTATATGGGAAGGTACAAGATCAAGGTGCGGAATTTCTGTTTTCAAAACCACATCTGACAATGGCGTACCATTGATCATTGCATCATAAAGGCTGGTTGTGATATTATGGAGGTCAAAACCCACCCCAGTGGTACTATTTGCTTGAGGATCAGCGTCAATTAACAATGTTCTGTATTCTAAAACAGCTAAACTTGCAGCAATATTGATTGCCGAAGTGGTTTTACCCACGCCTCCTTTTTGATTTGCTATACCAATAATTCTTGCCATATAAAAAGCCTCCTTAATTTGCTCCAAAAATACGGCATAAATAGCAACAATTAGGCTTAATTTTACGCCTTAATCCGAACTATGAAGAACCCAGTTTTTGTATTCGTCCTCATTACTTTCTTGATTTTGATCGATTTTTACATCTTCCATGTAATAAAAAGCATGCTGAATGGAGCAAGTGTTGGCATAAAAGCAGCCGTAACTTATGGTTATTGGTTTTTGTGTATCGCTAGTTTGGGGGCTTTTTTGTTATTTCCTTTTATTGTGAATCCCTATTTTAGACAATATATTTTTTCGATTGGGATTGGGTGGGTGATTGCCCAAATAACCCTGGTTTTATTCTTTCTGGTGGATGACGTCAGAAGAGGCGCTTTCTGGACTATCGGGCAGGTGGCTTCTACAGCTGGTGCAAAATTTATGAATACAGAACAGGGGATCCCTAGATCCGCATTTTTAAATTGGCTTGGCGTAGGTATTTCATCTTCCTTATTTTTATCTTTATTGTATGGCTTTGGCAATAAATACAAATACCAATTACTGCATAAAAAAGTGGCCATTAAAAATTTGCCCGCTGCATTCAAGGGCTTTAAAATTATTCATATAAGTGATATCCATAGTGGTAGTTTAAAAGAAAAAGAAGCCGTACAAAAAGGGATTGATTTAATTCAAAAACAAGGAGCAGACTTAATTCTATTTACTGGGGATTTGGTAAATGATAAAGCAACAGAAATGCAGGATTGGAGCCCCATCTTTGGTCAATTGTCTGCACCAAAAGGAGTATTTAGTACTTTAGGCAACCATGATTATGGAGATTATGTACAATGGCCTTCCAAAGAAGCGAAAGTCGCAAATTTAGAGGCATTAAAAGCGGTCCATGCTTCCATGGGTTGGAAATTATTAATGAATGAAAACGTCACTGTAGAAAAGGATGGAGCAAAAATAAAATTAGTGGGCATCGAAAACTGGGGCGCAAAAGCGAGGTTCCCTAAATACGGTCAATTGAATAAGGCCTTAGATGGCGTTGATCCAACAGATGTCATTGTCTTAATGAGTCATGATCCAAGTCATTGGGAGGCGCAAGTGATTCCTGAATTTCCTCAAGTCGATCTGATGTTATCTGGTCATACACATGGCATGCAGTTTGGTTTAGAAAATCCTTATTTCAAATGGAGTCCTGTGCAATGGGTCTATAAACAATGGGCTGGATTGTACCAACAAGGCGATCAAAAATTATATGTGAATAGAGGATTTGGATTTTTAGGTTATCCAGGCAGGGTAGGGATTATGCCAGAAATCACCTTGTTGGAATTGATTTAATACTTCTTCTATGTAACAAAATTTAAATTTATACGTTCTATAGATATTGCTATATAGGTTTGCTGCATGGGTCAACTTTAAAAAAATAAACAAGATGAAAAAATTTATACTACTTGCTACTGTTTTTATTGCTTTTGCTGCTAAAGCACAGGAAAAAGTAAATATTGGTATTAAAGTGGGTCAAAATTTGACTAGTGTAAACTCGGTAGCTGTTGACCGACATACGGCATCCTATCATGGAGGAGTGACTTTTCAAATAGGACTTACAGATAAAATTAGTTTGGTGCCAGAAGTATTGCTTTCTCAAACTAAATTAGCGACCAACCCTAATATCATGGACGTATTAGGAGATAACAGATACAATCCCGAAACTTATCATTTGAGCTACATGATGGTTCCTTTATTGGTTCAAGTAAAACCTTTCTCATCCTTGCTTTTGCAAGCAGGGCCTCAATATGGCATCTTAATTGATCAAAAGAAAGACGGAAAAGAAAATGCGCAATTGGCATTTAAAGAAGGTGAGTTTTCCTTTGTTGGGGGTGCAAAAGTGAACCTTGGTGGCTTTTTTGTTTACGGCAGGTATGTGGTTGGCCTACAAGATATCAGCGCATTGCAAGATCAAGCAAAGTGGAAAACAAGACAATGGCAACTTGGTATTGGGATGAGTCTATTTGGCTTTTAATGCATGCTTAAATTCAATGATGAATTGATTTAATTGCATCTGCTCAGCGTTCTGCTGTTCAATAAAACTATTATCTTTTAAGTCACCCACAATGGCGTCCATTTCGGCTTGGTTTTCGTACACCATTTTCCTAAATGGATTGGTATAATCTTTTTCTCTGGAGCTTTTTATTTTTTGTGTCACTTCTTCTTTTATGGCTTGATAACGATCTAACCAATCATTCATTTTTTTATTGCTTAACCCACTAATGGACACCCCTTCGATTAATTCTAGGCAATATAAAGCATGTGTGTTCTTTTTATCTAAATATTTTTCGGTCTGTGTTTGATAAAATTGATGCACATCATGCCAGCTATTTAATTTGTCTGATTTTATTTGCTGTAGCATGGTTTGAACAGATTTAGTTGGAATCAACTGTCCGCCAATATTACTCCATTCTATTGCTACACTATTTGTTTTGATTGCTTTAAGCTTAGTAGGTAAATTTTTCATACCATGCTGCGTCAATTTAAGCATCAACTGGTCCATGCCATACATGAAAATCATTTTTTCAAAGATTGCAAATGCATCATGGCATTTAATCAATCTAGTTTTACGCTTGCTATTTTCAAATCCATCTACAAAAACGTCTAATTGGTCAATTTCTTTTTTAGTTTTTGTGGTGAGTAGTTTACAACCTAATTGTACTAATTGATCCTCGCCAATAGTTGTCGACTTCTTTTCTTTTAATAATTGCGCTTTTGCAACTGCACTGGCAATCACATCTCTGCCTTTCAATAATTCATTGACACTATCAGGTGCCAAATAGTCGTACTCAAAATATTGGTCTATATTTTTTCTATTATCTCTGTTTTGGTATTTCCAAGCATTTCTTGCTAGTGCATAAAAATTATATAAAAACCAATATCCTGGCATGACCACTAATTCATCTTTGACATAGTCATTACTAATCAATGAAAAAGGGATTGGAATATTCAATTCATAATTATAGTCTCCTTTATTTAGAATGGTAAAGCTTGGGAATATAGAATTGTGCTTAATGCTCACACATAATCCAGGCCAGAAACCTCTACCCATAATCACTTCACCATCCGCCCCGCGGCTATTGTGGTTAGATCCTAATGTGGCACCGGCTGCAATATTGCTTTGCCCCATTACAAGTGCTGCACAAAGAAATGAATTGTTATGGTGCTGCTCATGTGCTGGATAAATCAATGAATTCAACACTTCACAACAAGAGATGGTGGCGTTAGGTCCTAAGAAAGAGTTAATCAATCTTGCACCATATTTTAATTGTGAATAATCTGACATAATAAAACGAACCGCTTTAATGCCATAGAATACCCTACATCCATAACCAATAATACCATTTACCAATTCAGATCCTTCGCCAATTTGTGTCCTAGCAATTTCATTAGAATTGATGGTGATATTTTTTATTTTATTGGCACCTTTTAAATAAGCGTCTGTGCCAATCCAAGTATCTTTAATGATTCTACAATTCTTTATCACAGTTCTATCTCCAATTTTTCCGTAATAGCCTCGCTTATTGTCAAATTGTTTTTCGGTTAATTCGATGAACTTGTCTTGTAAAACTTTATCATGTCTGTTCCTTGTCCATAAGTAGGCATCTGCGGTGGTCATCCCATTGAAAGGAAGGACTTTTCG